>CADBRC010000214.1 GCA_902796985.1 uncultured Spirochaetaceae bacterium | reverse complement strand
CCTACCGGGCGATGTTCCAGGCCATAGACTCAGGCGAGGCCAGGGCAGAATGTACCGTCCGCTACAAGGTGGACGGTCCCCTGGCAGGCCGCTACGAGCACACCATAATGATTGCCATACGGAACGGGGACGGCAAAGCGACATCCGCCATAGGAATCTCCCAGGACATAACCGACAAGATAAACGAGCGCTACCGCTATGACAACATGAACAGTATCTTCGAGTCCAAGATACACAATTCCCTGGCATCCGCGCGCCTGGACCTGACCAATGACAGCTTCATCAGCATACGCAGCATCTTCCCGAACGTTGAGGAGCGGCAGAAATCCGTCAAGGCAAGTGAATTTCTCCGCAAGGTCGCCGACGATATCGTAGACGAGAAAGCCCAGAAAAGCTTCCTTAAGACATTCACCCTGCCGAACCTGATGGAACAGTTCAAGGACGGCAAAAAGCAGATTTCGATAGACTATCCGGTGCTCGGCTTCGAAGGCGACTACAAGTGGATTCATTCCACGGTGTACATGAGCCAGAACCCCGAGACAGGGCACATTGAGGCCGTCACCTGGGCAGAAGACATCACCAGCACGATGAACATGCACATGATTCTGGACAAACTGGTGACCACGGCAATCTGCTATGTCGGCATAATCAACACGCGCACCAGAAAGCTGATGCTCCTGAGCAACTCCGGAGCAGACGACAAAATGCCGGTCGGAAGGAGCCTTCCCTTCGCCGAGGCGGTCAAGACCCGCTCCAAGGAAGTCGTTGTCAAGGACGAACGGGAGTTTTACGAGCAGTGCGTTGATCTGGACCGCATCATGACGGTACTGGAGAAAGAAGAGGACTACAAGATACCCTATTCCGCGATGGTCGGAGGGACGCAGCGCAGGCTTCAGGCCCAGTTCCTGTACCTGAACCGCAACTTCGGGCAGATTATGATGATAATCTCGGACATAACCGACAGCTATGCCCAGGACAGGAAGCGGATACAGGCAATGGAGGACGCGCTGCTGGAGGTGGAGAAGGCGAACATCGCCCGCCTGGACTTCATTGCCCGCATAAGCCACGACATCCGCACCCCGATGGGCATCATCAGCAATATGTCAGACTTCGCCCTCAACGACATAGACGACAAGGCCAAGCTGACCCAGGACCTTAAAAAGATAAAATCCGCCAACACTTTCCTGATGAGCCTGATAAACGACGTCCTTGACGTGTCCAACTTCGAGAACGAGCGGGTAAAGCTGCAGGCAGAGCCCTACTACGTCAGCGACTTCATAAACGAGATAAAGAGCGTCTTTGAGACGGTCTGCGAGCAGAAGGACATAAGCTTCACGGTCGTACACAACGGACCGTCAGTTGCCATCCTCTGTGACAAGATACGCTTCCGCCAGGTTGCCCTGAACCTGCTGAACAACGCCGTCAACTTCACCCGCAGGGGCGGCAAGATTACCTTCGTCCTCGCCGTGAAGATTTTGAGCGGAAACAAGGCCAAAATCGAAATAAGCGTGACGGACACGGGCATCGGAATGAGCGAAGAGTTCTCCAAGACGATGTTCCGTCCCTTCTCTCAGGAAGTGGACAATCCCTACCGGGCAAAGAACGCTGCGGGAGCGGGCCTGGGACTGTACATCGTCAAGAACATCATCAACCTGATGGAAGGCACGATTGACGTAAAGACCAAGCTCGGAGAAGGTACGCAGATAAGCTGCTTCCTGGAAGTTCCCGTCATCAGTTCAGCCAGCGGGGAGGAAGAAGAGAAGGCTGCTTCGCAACAAGCAATTCCGGAAGACGACAAGAAGCTGTCCGGAACCGTCCTGCTTGTAGACGACAACGAGATAAACCGCGAGATTGCCATCCGCATTCTGAACTCGCTTGGACTGGAAGCTGACGAGGCGGAGAACGGCGAACTTGCCGTCAACAAGATGAAGGAGTCCGGGGCAGGTGCGTACATCGCCGTCCTGATGGACATACAGATGCCCGTGATGAACGGCTATGAGGCTACCAGTGCGATACGGAAACTCGGCGGAGATGAATACGAGACCATCCCGATTATAGCCCTGACCGCAAACGCATTCAAGGATGCAGCAGACAAGGCAAAGGACTGCGGGATGAATGACATCATCACCAAGCCCCTCCAGCCGAACGTCCTGACCCATATCCTCAAGAGGTTCGTGGGTCAGGGAATCCGCGGCTGGATGCACGAATCCACAAACGATTAGAACAGGTACCAGACGGCAAGGAAGTGCAGGACGCTTCCTGCCAGCGCGAATATGTGGAACACGCTGTGGCACCACTTGTACTTGGGCATCAGGAAGAAAATTCCGCCGAACGTATAGAGGCAGGCTCCCGCAAGGAGCAGCCGGGAGCTGACGGCGGGCAGGCCGCCGGCACCAAATGCCGTGAACGCGAGCACGAAAGCCCAGCCCAAAACCAGGTAGGCGGCTATGGAGAAGGCCCGTATCTTCTTGCCGAGCGATGAGTAAAGGGCTATCAGCGCGGCAACCAGCAGCCAGAGAACAGCAAACACAACCCAGCCCGGCCGGCCGCCGATCTCAAGCAGTATGAAGGGCGTGAGCGTCCCCCCTATCAGGAAGTAAATCGCGTCATGCGTCAGTATGGAGAACACCCGCCGCGCCCCGTAGGGGTTGAGTGCATGGT
>CADBRC010000213.1 GCA_902796985.1 uncultured Spirochaetaceae bacterium | reverse complement strand
TATTTTTCGAAGCAGAGTTTCTCGACCTTCATTTTGTCGATGTGTCCCATATCGTTGAACAGCTCCAGCCGGGGAATTATCTTGTCTCCGAACTGGGGCTTGAATTCAATGACCGCCACCGAGCAGACCCCGTAGGGCATGGCGCTCAATACGAAGGGGAAGGGCAGGTTCAGCAGGTGAGAGAACATGATGGCTCCTGAGCCTCCGTGTGCGAAGAGGGCGATGGTTTCTTCCCTGTCCTCCTTGCAGAGGTACAGGCCGTCTTTCCTTGTGAGTCCGAATCCCGCGAGGAAGCCGTCGAACTCCCCTGAGACCATCCTGTAATAGTCCATGCATACATTATCACGGAAGTAGTGGTGGTCTTTCCAGCCGGGGCTGCCGACGTAGTCAGGATTTTCCGACAGCAGCTTGCAGGCCAGCGTCCAGGGGTGCCCCTCGTACTCCAGTTTTTCCGTAGTCCCCTCAGCGTCGCCCCAGTTGATTTCATGCATGAAATCCAGTATCTGAACGTTCAGACCGTATTCTTTTGCCGTGTATGAGGCAGTCTCCCTGGCCCTGCCCATCGGCGATGAGTAGATGGCCTTGATGCCCTCGTCCTTAAGTCTTTTTGCCGTGTCCGCCGCCTGCACCCTGCCGTTTGCAGTCAGGCAGTCGTTCTGGTAATCCGGTTCTCCGTGCCTTACGAATATCAGCCTCATGATTACGCTCCTTTCCCTGATAGTATATAAAGTCCACCGGACTTTCAAGGGGCGTGGGAGCGGCTGCCGGCGGGCGGTGAAGGAGCCGGGGCTGGGGAGCCGCCCCTGACAGAGGGCAGATCAGCGGTTTTTCCAGTGTTTGAGCTGGGAGAGCTGGCTGTCGTAGACACTCCGCCGCTCGTTGTCTGCCTGTCCCTGCGGGTTTGGCATATTCTGCATAAGGAAGTCCAGGAGCTTATCCTTGCTGTCGTAGGCAAACTTGCCGCCGTCATAGCACCACTTGCAGTAGTCCTCGTTGAAGCTTCCGTCTCCTTCGCGGCTTATCATGCTGTCCTCATTCAGGGGCATGCCGCAGCACTGGCAGATAAGCATCCGCGGCGCGCCGAGCAGGGTGTTGATGGAGACGCTGAACTCCCGGGAAAGCACCTTGAGCAGCTCGGTGTTGGGCTGTGTTTCGCCGGTCTCCCAGCGGCTGACCGCCTGCCGAGTCACGTTCACGCGCTGCGCCATTTCTTCCTGAGTGAGCTTGTTCTTTTCCCTGAGGTTCTTGAGTACATCCTTAACTTCCATAAGCAACTCCTTATACATCGTTTTTTCCGGGAAACCGCGGGGCCTTTCCGGGCTTTTTCGGTTTCTTCGTTACTGTTGATTTGAGTATACCATTCCCCCTTGACGGGACTCAAGAAACAGTTTGTTGCTTTTTTCGGCATAGCCGTCAGGACAATCAGGGCTAAAGGGGCAGGATCATTCCTTCTGCATTGGCCGTGAAGCCCAGCTTCTCGTAGAGGGGGCGGCCGCAGTCAGTCGCGTCCAGGCTGATTTCGGTACAGCCCTTTTCCCGTGCCTCATCTATGAGGATCGTGACCATCCTCCGGGCGATACCCTGTCCCCGGTATGCTTCGTTTGTATAGACGTTCATCAGATGTGCCCGCTTTCCCGTCGGGTGGCTGAATGTCGGCATCAGCGTTATGTAGCTGATTGATGCGCATCCAATGACTTTGCCCGCGTTGTCCCCGTCCTTCGCGAGGACTGTTGTCTGGTCGCCGTGCAGGAAATACTCTCGTGAACAATACACGAGCTCCTCGCTGAACGGGGCATCCTGTGCCATCCCGTTCACCACGCGCAGCATCTCAAGCCGTACGGACATAAGCTCTTCTATGTCTGCATTTGTCGTCTTGTAAATTTCCGTCATGGTGTCCCTTCCTTACTGAATTACTGTTCCCTCTTTGTTCTTGATGCGGGCGATGTAGTCCTCGAGGCAGGAAAGCGGCTGCCCGAAGGCCATTCCTCCGACTGCCATCCTGCCTTCTCCCTTCTCTTCCAGGGCGAAGGCGATGTTGTGGATGTCCGATCCGCTTGTGACGGGAAAGCCGTATTCCTTTGCATACAGCACGGCAAGTTCGTTCTCGCTTGCCTTGTTGCCGCCGTTGTACACCTCAATCCCGTGCACCTCGCGCGGGTGCAGGTGGATTGCCCGAATGTAATCCCGCAGCCTGAAGGGGTGGGCCTGAATCATGAGGCCGCCCTCGCGGTTCACCGCGTCAAAAAGCTGCCGGTGGTTCATCGACTCTGCCTCGGGGTGGGCGAGCAGCCAGTCCTTTCCCAGCCCGTAGACCAGGTAGTCGTCGCCGTCAAAGGTCTGCTCCAGTCCGAAGAAGACCTTGAAATTCCCGCCGTCCCGCTCATTCTGCCTCGCGGCCTCAGCAAGTGCGTTTTCATAGCCCGAGCAGTACTGTTCGATTCTCGCTTCCCAGTCAAGCTCGTGGGAAACTGCCGTGTTCCCGCCGAAGAAATGGTCGGTGACGAAGATGCCGTCATAGCCGAGCTTCTTGTATACTGAAATGTATTCTGCGCCCCGGGAGACCCCGCAGGCGCTCGCCTCGCAGGTGTGCAGGTGCGTCTCATATTTGTACAGCATAGTTTCTGTAGTATAGCAGATGGAGGTCCGCACGGCAAGCAAGACATGCAGCAAGGACGTTCTGGGCTATACATTCGGCTCTTCGCGGAATGCCGTCAGCTCCTGAATACGAGCAGCTTGGAGAAGACGTAGTTCAGCACCGTCACGATGACGGCGCAGGCGAAGGTCGCTATCCAGTCCTTGTCAAGCCCGAACAGCTTGGCGGGGAGGCACATCGGCAGGAGCCACATCAGGAACATCTCGATGAGGAGCGTCGTTATGCGGGCAGAGACGAACTTCGCAGCTTCTGCCAGTATGTTCGGATTCCTGCTTTCGAATACGAAAATCCTGTTCATCACGTAGGCGAAGGTCACACCTGCGATCCAGCGGGTGACGACCGCGACCTGCATCCAGAAAGGGTTCTCCACATTCAGAATCAGGCGGAGGCCCGCATAAGTCAGCCAGCTGACGAGCGTCGTCAGAACGCCTACTATGAGGTAGAGGATTATCTCCCTGTACTTTGTGAACATCTCTTTTATACCGCTCATCTTTGTTTTCTCGCCGGTTTGGGAACTCCTATCGTATACTTTCCGTTTATATCCGTCATGTCAAGCCCGTAGTCCCGGCAAAGGCCCTCGTCCTCCTTCTTGAACAGGAACAGCGTCCCTTCCTGAGGGGATGCCAAATCCTGCAGGAGGATTTCCTCCTCGTCGTCCCGTCCTATCTGATGCACTGTCCAGAAGCGGTTTACGGTCATCCCGTTCTGCATGGCGAACTGGGCGACGGCGAACAGTTCCTCGCTTTCCATCGAGCTCGCTATGCTTATGTGGGAGAAGCCGCCTTCGTTCAGCAGGGAGGCCATAGCGGGGCTTTCCGCAAAGGGATTCGTGTATTCTCTTTTTACGGGATAACGCTCGTGTCTGGCTTTGATCAGAGGGGAGATATCCGCCAGCTGTACAATCAGGCAGGCCGCCAGAACCGCGAGCTTTACGGGAAGTTTGAGCCGCGTCTTGACGAAGAGGACGATTGCCGCAAAGTAGATTATATAGAAGCACAGCCAGATCATCCGGCCC
>CADBRC010000212.1 GCA_902796985.1 uncultured Spirochaetaceae bacterium | reverse complement strand
TGCGTCTTCCTAAAGGCAGGGGCATCGGCCCTCTTCATTGCCTTCGGATGCCCACAAACATTAACTCCAAGTCTCCTGCACTCTTTGAACCTGGGATTCCTTCTTGTCGCCATTATGAACTCCTACTAGTCGCTTGGGCAACTTTCAAAGCCGCCCCTTATCTAAGTAAAGCCTAGCATAGCACACAGAATAAGATTGTTCAAGGGGTCAAAAGGCAAGATTTTCCGCAAAAACGCAAGGAAAAGGCTTTATAAAAAGGCACTGATGTGATAAATTGGCATTCATGAAAAAGATTCTGATGATTTTGATGCTGGCCTCAATCCTGTTTCCCCTGACCGCGCTCAATTCCCGCCGCACGGCAAAAGCCGGGACAGAAGCCCAGGAAAAGGCCGATATGTCTGCCTATGCCACGTATGACGAGGCGGAAGAATACGTGTTTGTAAAGTCCAACATAAAAGATATGAAAAAGCGGGTAGACAGCAGGGAAAGCTTCGTCATCTACTTCGGCTTTGCGCGCTGCCCCTGGTGCCGCGACCTCATGCCGGTGCTGAACGAGGCAGCCAGGAAGTCCCGCTGGAGTACGGTCTATTATGCCAACACGCGGGAGAACCCGGAGTGGAAGTCCAATATCGACATGGACGACTACGACCTCCTGGTAGATATGGCCTTCGACTATCTGGAGTATGACGAGAACGGCATCAAGCACCTGGATGCGCCGACCGTCTACTTCGTCAAGGACGGCACGGTCAAGACGGCCGTCTTTGCCCCCAAGTACGATGCGACCAAAGAAACCATTTCCGATGACCTGCGGGAAAAGCTGATGGACGACCTGCTTGCGGCATTCAGATCCCTGAAGTAGAGCCGGGAACCGGGCTCCGACCGCCCGGCTAAACCTGGAACTGGTCTATCTGCGCGCCGATCTGATTGATTGACTCACCCACTTTGCTGGATATATCCGCCAGCATTGCACTCGTACCGTTCATTGCTTTTGCCCCGACCGTCATCTCCATCATGCCTTCCTTTATGACCTGCGTCGCATCCTGCAGCCCCTTGATCTCGGCAAGAATCGCCTGATTCCCCACGGACATCTCGTGGGATGCGGTTCGTACGTCCACCGTGCTGTCGTTCATGATCTTGAGCGCGTCCACAATCTGCCGGGAACCGGTCTGCTGCTCCTCCATCGCTGCCTTTATCTGGTGGACGAGCATGTCCGTCTGCTGAATCTTTTCGCCGACGCCCGCAAAACTCTCGGAACTTTCCCGGCTTGTGACGACCACGGAGTTGATGGCCTCGTTGATTTTACGAAGCTCTTCACCGATGTTCTTGGACTCCGCCGCCGAGGTCTCGGAAAGCTTGCGTATTTCGTCTGCGACCACGGAGAAGCCCCGTCCGGCCTCACCCGCATGGGCAGCCTCGATTGCGGCGTTCATCGCCAGCAGGTTCGTCTGGCTTGCTACGCTTGCGATCGCCTTGTTTGCATCCTGCAGGGTCGTCGCCTGCTCGGCGATGTGGGTCACCTGCTCGCTCAAAATCCGCTGCCTGGCAATGCCCGCGTTGGTTGTGGACTCCAGATCCGTGAACGAGGCCGCCATCTTGTCAACACCGTTGTTCACGGATGCTATGTTACCGAGCATCTCCTCCACTGCGGCGGAGGCCTGGCTCACCCCGTCCGACTGGCTTTCGATCATCCCCTCCAGCTTGGTTATGCTGTTGGCTATCTGGGATACGGCGGCAGAAGTCTGGGCGACCGACTGGACCTGATGCCGCACCTGGCCGCTGACGCCCTCGATGTTGGAAAGTATCTGCGTAATGGAGCTTGCGGTCCCGTCTATGCTTTTCTGAAGATCTTCCTTTATGATTCCCAGATTGTCCTTGGAGGCTTTGACATCCCGGATAATCCCCTGCATCTTTGCCATGAACTTATTGAAACCCACGACCAGATGGCCTATCTCGTCCTGGCTGGACGCCGTTATCCGGTGAGTCAAGTTCGCGTTGCCCTCAGCAATCTCGTTTACCGCGTTGTCAACTTCATTTATGGGCTGAGCAAGCGTCTTGGACAGCAATACAGCGATTATGAACGAGAAAACAAGGCTGAGAACCGCAATGACTACGGAGAAGCGTATGCTCGCGCTGATTTCGGCGGACAATTCCGTCTCCGGGCCTGTGGTTACGAAAATCCAGCCCGTTTCTTCCGGCAAGAGGTTTCCTGCCAGATACCTTCCCTTCCCCGCATCGAGAGACACGAAACCTTCCGATGTATTGATCGAGTTTTTGAAGCTGGAGAAACCGTTCTCATCAAAGAAATTGGCGGACAGGACCTTATCCTTGTCCTCGTTCGTAATATAGCGGCCGGTGCTGTCCAGCAGGTAGGACTTGCCCTTCCGAGAAAGCGAGAACTCGCCGATGACATCAATCAGCCGGTTCATCGTTATGTCCAGACCGACGCAGCCGATGAACCGCCCGCCCTTCATGACGGCCTTGGAGATGGTCACGACCAAATCCCCGGACATCGTGTCCACGTAGGGCTCCGTCACGATAAGCTTTCCGCCCGCGGCTTTTGCCTCGATGAACCAGACGCGGGTGGTCTGGTCCCAGTCCTCCGGGGGGATGTAGTGGATGTTGAATGCGGCAAAGCCCCCTTTGGAGTAAGGGACCTCGTTTATATAATACAGGAGGGACGCGTCCGTGTTTCCTCCCTTCACCGCCTCGTCCATCCAGTTCTCAAGGGTAAGCTTGAAATGTCAACATCGTCGTGGGCTTTTACGTAGGCTTCCACCGCAACCAGCATGTTTTCCGGAGCCTC
>CADBRC010000211.1 GCA_902796985.1 uncultured Spirochaetaceae bacterium | reverse complement strand
CTACTTCCTCGTCTCATCGCGCCTGAACCCGGCGGTCAGAGTTTCCGCCATGATGGACTCAGGCGACCGCCGCGACCACGCCCCGATCGTGCTGGAGCTGAACTTCGCGTAAAGCAGCTTTTCAGCCCCTTGGGGCTGTTTTAAAAGCGACCGGCTTTTGAGACTGGCCCGATTACAAAGCTCGTGATGGAATTTGCGCTCAGGCGGGCCTTGAGATGCCCCCGGCGGATGCGACCGCATTCGACCGGGGCGGCGTGTACGCAGTTGCCGTGGGGATGTCTGCGCTCGTCGTGGTGCTGTCCGCGTGCGTCCCAGGCGGTCCCGAGCTCGCGGGCGTTCTCACCGTCCGACAGGCTGCCGCTCGTGCGGTAGGCCCGGATGGTCACCTTTCCGCCGGTTATCTTGCCGTGTCCGCCGTGCAGGAATGCGCTGATGTCCGCCGTGAAAAAGCGCGGGCAGGACAGGTAGTTCACGGCGACGATGACGAGCAAGCCGCTGTCCGCATCATAAGCGGCAAGGCAGTCCGCCGTGTCAGCCCTACCGGCCGGCCTCAGCACATACATTCCCGGGCGGATGAAGTGCGTGAACTGCCAGAAGGCCCAGTACTTCTTGGTCAGCACTATCTCGCCCCGGTCGTGGTCGGCCACGGCGATGCCCCAGTAGCCGCCTCTGGTATCCGGCATTCCGCTGTCCCTGTTGCCGTTCATCCCTTCCGAAGAGATGTGGCTGTCTATGAGCTGCCAGAGAATCCAGGCGGAGGCCGAAAGGCCGTTCAGGTCGGTGATAATCCTGCGGGCAAGGGCAAGGGCTGCCCCCATTTCACCCGCGCTTACCCCGGCGACATCGCCGCCGTCCACTTCGCTCATCCAGAGATTTTTGCCGTTCCGTACCGCTAGTTCCTGAAGTTCCTGCCGCTTGCTGCCCATGTACGTGTGCGTGTCAATCCGCGCGACGGCATTCCGGGCTTCCGGGGTGAGCTTGTTGAAGGAGTCAATCTGCACGTCGATGCTCGTCTCGTCCGTACCGCAGAGGATGATGCCGGAAAGTCCGTGGCGGGCGAGGGCGTCTTTCATTGCGAGCAGCATTTTGGACTGGCTTTCCCCCGGGTCAAAGTGGCAGCCCTCCTGCTTTTCGCTCATCGCGCCCCAGTAGGCGGAGGCCGGTTCGTTCATCGGATCCAGGCTCTGGAACGGTATGCCCCAGTCTGTCTGGAAGTGCTCTGCGACGGCTGCAAGATACTCCGCGAAGGCCCCGTACTGTCCGGGGAGCAGGTTGTCCTCGTCCGCTTTTTCTGCCCCGGAGGAGCAGCCGCTTCTGCACATGAACCAGGGCGGGGAGTTGGAGAATGCCTCCACGACTGCGTCTTTGCCGGCTGCCTTGACTGCTGCCCTGAGAACGTTCCGCTGGTTTGCGTCCGCATTCCAGTCGTAGGCAAAGCTTCCGTCCGCCTGCCTGACGAGGTAGCCGGGCATGGCGGAGTCGGTCCGTTTGATGTGGCGGTGAGCCGGGTCATCGCCGCCGCCGATGTTGTAGCGGATGATGTTCAGGGCGAGCTGCCCTTCGTCCTGTCCGTAAAAGAGCCGTGCGGCTTCTTCGGTCAGCTTTTCGCTGTAGCCTATCCTGTTGGCCCACCAGCAGAAAGACGAGCCCCAGCCTTCGAATCGTCCCCCGTTGACGGGCGGGCGGGAGGCGGGATGTATGAGAATTCGTTTCATGGCACTGCCTCCCTAGACTATCTGGTAGTCGCTGAGATAGGCTTCGGCGGAAATCTCGTCGTGGATCTTCTTGGTGACGGCGACGGATGCCTCCCTGTCTTTCATCTGGGCATACCCTGCCGGCAGGATGGGGGGCAGCAGCTTGATTTCATAGAGGTATATCCCCGTCCTGCAGTAGGCGAGGGGGGCGGCGGGGCTGCCAAGGCCATGCTTGTCGCTTCCTCCGATGTAGAGGGGCTGGATGGGGCTGGCGCATTCCCGTGCGAGCCGGGCCGCCGTCCGCCGGTAGGGGTTCGTCCCCGAGCGCGGGGTCAGATGCCGTTCCGGGAAGAT
>CADBRC010000210.1 GCA_902796985.1 uncultured Spirochaetaceae bacterium | reverse complement strand
GTCAGGGCGACCGACAGGTATGAGGCTGCCCGGCACACGGTCGCCTCATTTCTGAATGCGGCAGAGGACTGTGAGATAATCTTTACCCGCAATGCGAGCGAGAGCCTGAACCTTATCGCCTACAGCTGGGGAATGAGCAACGTGCAGGCGGGTGATGAGATAGTCGTTTCCTGTATGGAGCACCATTCTAACCTCCTGCCCTGGCAGATGGTTGCACGGGCGAAGGGAGCCTCCCTCGTTTTTCTGGAATGCGGGGATGACGGCGTTATCCCCGACGAGGAGTGGAAGCAGAAAATAAATGCCAGAACCCGTCTTGTCGCGGTAACCCATGTGAGCAACGTCTTCGGCATAACAAATCCCGTTAAAGAGATTGCTTCCCATGCTCACAAGGTTGGCCACGGCGGGAAGGGGGCGGTCGTCGTCGTGGACGGGGCCCAGTCAGCCCCCCATATCAAAGTGGATGTTCGGAATCTGGGGGCGGACTTTTTTGTCTTGTCCGCCCACAAGCTCTGCGGCCCCATGGGAATAGGCGGCCTCTACGGCAGGAAAGAGCTGCTTGAGGCAATGCCCCCCTTCCTGAGGGGCGGGGAGATGATCGAGTACGTCACTCGGGAGGAAGCCACTTATGCCGAGCTTCCGCACAAGTTCGAGGCTGGGACGGTGAACGCCGCCGGTGCGGTCGGTTTTGCCGAAGCCATCCGCTACATCGATGGCATCGGGCTGGATGCCATCGAGGAGAATGACAACCGGCTTGCGGGACTCCTTATGGAGGGGCTTTCTGCCGTCCCTCACCTGCACGTCATAGGCAATCCTGATCCTGCGAGGCACTGTGGCATCGTGACCTTTACGATAGACGGCGTACATCCGCATGACATCGCGAGCATCCTGGACAGCGAGCATATTGCAATTCGGGCGGGCCATCACTGTGCCCAGCCGCTCATGCAGAAGCTCGGGGTCGGCAGCACGGCGAGGGCGAGCCTCTACTTCTACAACACGGAAGAGGAGGTTTCCGTGTTCATCGATAAGATTGCCAAGGTGCGGGGCTGGATGGGGCTTTGACAGTCCTTGGATTTACGTGTTAGTATATGGACGTGAATTCTGACCTGGATATTCTGCTCGAACAGTTCTTGTCCACTAACTTGGGTGTCTTTACCCTGAGGGATGTTGAGGTTTTCCTCAGAAAATCCGGGTATTCTGCGGGAAAGGAGGAAATTCTTGCCTGTATGGGCGACTCTGGTCTGGTATTCTTTCTTGTCGACGGTAACTTCGTCAGTCGGGCAAGCGCCTTTACCGGCGAATTGTTCAGCATAAAACCGACGAGCTTTGAGTTCGACTCCGGAGTGATGATTCCCGGTGACCGCTGCATCCCCTTCGCTTCTCCGGATATCCCATCTGACGAGCTTACTTTCATCATAGACGGCGTCAGGCTCAAGCGGAAATCCGTCATGTGCGACAGCGACGAGGCGATAGATAAATTCATGCTCTATGGCGAGGAGTATGCCCCTCAATATATCGCGGCGGACCCCGCTAACGAGGGCCTTGATGTCCGGGCCGTGTCAGGGGAACTTTCCAATTTTGTCAAGCTGACGGGTTTTGATATATCGGTACTGAAAGAGCGCTACGCCTTTGAGAAGGGAGACCGGCTTGTCTGTTCCGTTAAGGACTGGGCGAGGGGCATCATAGAGTTTTTCATCCTGCACGATTCTAAGGACCGTTTTAACACCGGTACAATCGGAGAGAAGCGGCTTGCATGGTATAAGAAGCTGGAGAAGTACCTGCTTGAGTCCTTTGAGACATCTGGTCCCTGTGCCTCCATCGAGGAACAGCTCGCCGGGGTTTTCTTTGACCATCGGGATGAACTGTGCATCCCTGAATGCGGTTCCGTGGAGGAATACCTGTCTTCTGCATCCAAAAAGGTCTCTCTCGAGAGCTTTGGCGTGGAGACCCGGCTCTGGTACAAGGGCAAGAGTGCACCTGCCGTCGGAAAATGGAACAAGGACATGCTCTTAAACCTGTCCAGGCATATCAGGTTTTCTCCTGACAGGGAGCCGTATTACAACCTGCCTAAGGAAGTGCTGGATCAGGCCGTCTTGGATATGTACTACCAGCACAAGGCTGATCTGAAGGAGTTATCTGCCAGCCTTTATCCGGAGGATTACCTTTTTCACTCTGGAGAGCTGGATTGCGTACAGAAGGCCTTATCCAAGAGGGACAGCGAGTTCAGGGACAGTTACAACTGGTTCGCTGACCAAGCCTGTGGCCCCATACGGAAACTGGCCCTGGAGCTGTTTAAGAAAGTGAATGGGCTTCTGTACAAAATAGACGGATGCGAGGGGTCGCTGGAGAATTTCCCCCAGCAGGAACTTGTTATTCTGACGCAGCTCTACGGGCATCTCCTGAATATTCTTTCCTATAGTTATAGCGATAAAGATGTCGAAAATGATAGTGAGGCCATCATGGTGTCCATTGACGGCATGAAATGGAATTTTGAAGATATCGAGGAAATCCTGCTCGGGGCTATTGACGAGAACCACTGCAGCAGGTTCAAGGTTGTGAGGTGATTATGTTTTCAGCAGATGATTTGTGTGCATTGATACAGAAAGGAGGCGTGTATAGTGATGTCGAGGGTACAAGTGTCCCGGAAATACTTTCGTCCGCTGTTTCCCTGATAAGGCTTCCTGATGGCCTTGACGGTACGCTTCTGGAAAAGGAGCTTGTGGAGCGGGAGAATATCCTGAGCACGGCGGTCGGAAACGGCATCGCCCTCCCGCATCCGCATAAAAAAGTCATAGACAAGCCCGAAGACCAACGTATTGCCGTATGCTTCCTAAAGGAGCCTGTTGACATGCAGGCCCCGGACAGCCGTAAGGTATATGTCTATTTCATCCTGCTGACCGCTGCTTCCCAGCAGCATCTGGAAATACTGTCTGCCATAGCTGGCCTTGCGAAGAACAAGAAGTTCAAGGATTTGCTGGAGAGCCGGCCTAGTGAGGATGCTCTTCTTGCGGGCATTCGGGAATACTGGGCGTGACACAGGTCTTCGCTCGGTTCCGGAAGCTCAAGGCCTCCAATTTCTGCCTGATTTTTTTCTCTCTTGCCGTCATCTTTATGACGGTTCTGCCTTTTTTTCTTCTCTGTCAGTACAACCATCCGGGTGACAGCGACAACTGGTGGATTTTCAGGAGTTTCCTGCAGAGGGAATCAGCGGGCCTCACGATGAAAAGTTTCTTTTCCTTCAGGGGATCAGTGAATTTCACGAATATCTTCTTCGCCCCCCTCTACAACCACCCGGAGGGAATGACGGAGGAACTTTTCAGGTTTTTTATCAGGACATACCATCTTACTGCTGCCTTCTACGTTTTGCTCTTCTGGTTTTCGGCGAGTGTCCTTTTTATTGCCTTGGACCGGAGCATTTTCCGTTTTGGAGGGATCAGAGGCCTCTTCTTTTATTCCCTCTTTCTATACCTGCTATTCAACTCCATCCATTATCCGACAATGGCCTTCTATGATTTGGTCAGCAGCTCGGGCTACAATGCGGGGCTTTCATATCTTTTTCTTTTTGTTGCGACGACCTTCATGTTCTATGGAAGAGGGGGACGGGCAAGACTCGTGTATGGGGTGCTTTGCTCAGTTACCTTTACCTTCTGCATTTTCTCAATGGAATACTTCCCTTTTATCTGTGGATGCATTTCCTTTGCGTTCGTGCTCTTCGACCTGCTGAAAAAGAGGCGGGTCAACGTTTTTTTTGCGGTACTCTGGATCGTCTGCATTGCTGTCTTTGCCCGGAATTTCCTGATGGTGAGAAGCTCTGTTACGCCTGATTCTGACGGATATGTCGGCAAGTACACGGGTGGAACTGACTCCGGCCTGACTTTAGCAGTGACGCTCGGTACTATGCTCTCGAGCTTGAAGGAAAATTTCAACCGCTATTCATGGCAGCTTGTGAGTCAGAGACGTTATCTACCGGCTCTGTTCCTGCTCGTCATGGGCATGTCCCTTTCCTTGAGGAGGCGTGGATTCAGGCTTTCCGTCCTTGCTGTCCTGCCGTTTTTCCTTGTTATACTGGGAGTTGCCGCCATATTCAGTTTTGCGACCCCGGATGTGTTTGTTATGCCCCGCTACGCATGGACCCTGTTTGTCTTGATATTCCTTTACATGCTCGCGCTCCTGGTCAGCATCGTGAATACGGTTATTTTCGCGTTCAGCCGGGCGTTGTCAGCTGATTCTTCGGGAGATGTTTTCCTTGTCTGGGATGGAATCGGTGCTGCCTCCCGTATATTCAGGAGAGCGATGGAAAAAGGCAGAATTCTTTTTTCTTTTACGGCATTCTGCACCCTGTTTTTCTGCTTCTTTGCCCTCAAGGATTCCAAGTCTGTCGTCGCCACTGCCTGGAAAGACCTGCTGAAGGGTGAGGCGGCGGCATATAACCGTGAGCTGACCGAACGATACGATGCTATATTTTCAGCGGAGAAGGGGGAGCCCGTCTATCTGGTTCCTATCTTGCACCGGCCGCAAAGCCTCTTTGTCAGAGACTCCATGGAGTTCGAGGTGAACAGGAACATTGTACGGGACTTCTTTGACAATAACGAGCTGTATTTCAAAGTTGGAGACCTCATTCTCCGCTAGGCGTATCCTGCTGCGGGGTTACTAGCCGGCCCTTAAAGAGCATTTTGGGGTATACGGTCAGGTGCAGACTCTTTTCGAATGAGGCGAACCTCCGCATCTCCCGCTCGTCCCCGATGACGCAGTTGAAGCCCTTCCTTCCCGCTCTCCCGGTGCGGCCTGCCCGATGGATGAAGAAGTCCTTTTCTTCCACAAGGTCCATCTGCACGACGTGGGTTACGCCCTCTATGTCCAGTCCCCGCGCTGCTACGTCGGTCGTAACGAGAATTTTGCACTTACCGCCTTTGAATTTGTCCCAGGCATCCTTCCTTCTCTTTTTGTCGGTTTTGGCTCCCAGGGCTTCACAGTCTATATGCTTGTAGCGGAGCTTGGAGACGATGTTCTCCACCTGGTCCAAGCGGCTCGTAAAGACGATCATCTTCTGGGGACTGACCGCACGGATGAAGGAACGGAGCGTGTCTATCTTGTCCCGCCGTTCGGCGAAGATGGCCCAGTGTTCGATTCTGGAACGCAGTACGTCCTCCGCAGGCAGCTCCACCAGCTCTATCTCCTCTTTTATGCGGGCTTCCGTTATGATTTTCCTGGTGTAGGCACTGACGGTCGCCGAGTTGCCGATAAGCTGCATATCCTTGGGCAGACGGGCAATCATCCCCTCGGTTGCCTCCCGCAGTTCTGGAGAGAGCAGACGGTCGGCCTCGTCCAGTACCAGTGCCTCAAGCCCCTCGACCTTGAGCTTTTTTAAGTGTATCAGCTCAAGGAGCCGGGACGCGCCGCCGATGACTATCTCTGGTTTTTCCTTGAGCTTCTCCAGCTGCCGGTTTATCGGTACGCCGCCGACGAAGAGTGCGCATCCTATGTCGGAGCAGAGCTTCACCTGATCGCGTATCTGTGAGCACAGTTCAAGCGTCGGGGAGACTATCAGCAACCGTACCTGCTTCCGCTTGTTTTCTTCCTTAGACAAGCGTTCCAGAAGGGGTAGAAGATACGCGAAGGTCTTGCCTGTCCCGGTTTCGCTCTGGAAGAGGACGCTCCTGCCTTCTGCAACGATGGGGATGACTTTCTCCTGTACCGGGGTCGCCTCCCGTATCCCTTTTACCTCAAGCCTTGCGGAAAGGCTTTCTCCTATGCCCAGCTCCATGAATGTTTTGCTCATGGGCATACTATAGCATTTTTTCTTTTTTTATGGTATGCTTTTTACGATGAAAGTTGGAATCGACACCTTCGGATGTGACAGTGGCCGCTCGGGCCGGGGGTCATATCTCTCATCCCTGATAAACGCCCTTCCCGAGGATTCCTCCCTGTCGTGGGAGCTGTTCGGACCCGAGATAGACCGCTACACCTATACGGAGAACCGGGGGCTTCCTTTTACGTCGGTCCAGCTGCCAGACAGCCTGAACATGGAGCGGCTCTGGCATATATTCAACTGCGGATCATTCAGCAAGAAACGTTCCTATGATGCCGTCCTCTATGCGGCTGGTCCCCAGATACTCCCCTTTAGTTACCGGAGGCCGGGGGTGGTCATTGTCAACGACGTGATTTCATCTTTCCTGGAAACCGAGGATTCAGGGCTGTACAAGAAGCTTCTTCTCAAATCACTGTCAAAGGCGGACTGCGTGGTGGCGGGCAGTGAGTTCATCAGGCATGACATGGAGAAGTGCCGCATCAGGACCCGCAGGCTGGAGGTCGTCTACAGCGGCATAGACCACGGGATCTTTACTACTATCGGCAAATCCGAGAGCGATGTCGTGGACATAAAACCCTTCGCAATAAAGAAGCCCTACC
>CADBRC010000209.1 GCA_902796985.1 uncultured Spirochaetaceae bacterium | reverse complement strand
CAGGGTGTCCGGTGGCGGTTGCCGCCGACGCTTTTCTTTTGTCTTTTTGGGCGGAGTCCTTGGACCTCTGTTTGGGGCACTGGGGGCTCCCCCTAGCTTAGAATGAGATGATTTCTTCGAAGACTTCGATGGCGTACTGGTCGGTCATGCCGCTGATGAACTCAATGACGCACTTTTCCCAGCTTTCTTTGTCGTGGATATTGAAGACCTCTTCTGTCCTGTAACGGAAGGCTTCTTTTTTCTGCTTGTCGTAATTCGTGTATTTTATTATCCAGTCGCAGAATGTGGAGGCAAGCTTGGGCACATAACGCAGGTACTGCTCCAGGTTTCCATTTTCCGTGTATATCTGGGCTTTTATCAGTACCCGGTAAATGCAGCCGAGGACTTCCTCTGCATATTTCTGGAACTCCTGAAGCCGCCAGTGCTTGTAAATGTTGGCATAGCTGAATTTTTTGAGGGCTGTCAGGAAGCTGAAGTAGGCTTCGGAAAATCGAAGTCCTTCTTCAGGGCTGGACTGGGTGCAGAGGTCGGTCACCATATCGTTTATCAGCACGGTCGTGTTGACTGCCCTGCCGGAGCGGGATGCCGAGCTTCCGCCTTTGACGGCAGGAAAGCCAAAGCTGCTTGCGACTATCTCCCGCAGCTGCCGGTAGCTTCCCATGTCCAGTATGTGGTATGCCCGCGCATCTTCGATGTCCCTGCCCAAAAAGGCTATCTTATCGCTGATTTTGACGATGCAGCCTTCCCAGGTGTAGGGAGCAACCTGTCCCGGCTGCCTGATGTCATAGAGGTTTCCTGCATTCTCGCGCGGCTTCAGTCCCTGCTCGTCGATTTCCCCGCAGTGGCAGATAAGCCCGTCGCGGACTGCATAGGTCAGGTTGAGGGGCTTTTCCGCATAGTCTGGATCCTGCAGGGTTTCGATGTAATCGGCGAAGAAGAGGGAATTGCGTTCGTGCCAGAACTTCCGGGGAGCCTTTACGTCGGGAATGTGGCACATCAGGGAGTTCAGTATTTCTTCCCCTGTGTGGCCAAAGGGGGCGTGCCCTATGTCATGTCCGATTGCGATAGCCTGTGTCAGGTCGGTGTTCAGCCCCAGGTACTTGGCTATCATTGTGCTGACGGAGGCAACATGCCCGACATGTTCCATGCGTGTACATACGTGGTCATTGTGGGGGGCAAAGAAAACCTGGGTTTTGTGCTTAAGTCTTCTGTAGGCCTGACAGTGGAGCAGGCGGGTAAAGTCCCGCTCGAACTCTCCCCGTATCTGTTCTCCGTGCTGGTAGAGGGGAGTCTCTCGACTGACGGCCTGCTCCCATTTGGGGCAGCCCTCTTTGGTCGCCTCAGAAGAAAAAGACAGTCTCATTATGCCTATGTTATCGATGCGAACTGCTTGGCGTACTGATCTTCGTAGATACCCTCGATGCAGGCGGAGAAAGCTTCGATTATGTCGGGATTGAATGTTCCGCACTCTCCCCCGATAATCATTGCCTTGGTCTTCTCGAATGTAAACGAGGGCTTGTAGACCCGCTTGCAGATAAGTGCATCAAAGACATCAGCGATGGCAACAACCTGCGCCTCTATGGGAATCTCCATCCCCTTCAGGTGGTCCGGGTAGCCCCTGCCGTCCCAGCGCTCGTGGTGGTAGCGGCAGATGTTATAGCTGTAGGTATAGAGGGCCGATTCCTTGAAACGCGGTATGGAGTCAATCAGCTTGCATCCGGCGACTGTGTGGGTCTTCATGATGTCAAACTCTTCGTCAGTCAGCCTGCCTGCGCTTTCCGGCTTGTGCAGAATCCGGTCGGGGATGGCTATCTTGCCGATGTCGTGGAGCGGTGTCACCTGGGCAATCTGCCTGATTTTCATCTCCGAGAGCATATACTTGGGGTACTTTATGGCGATGTATTTGCAGATGGTCTCCGTCGTCTGCTTCATCCGTTCGCAGTGATTGCCGGACTCTACGTCACGGCTCTCCAGCGCCTGGCCGAGGGTGGAGATGATGTTCCACTGGTTTTCCTTGAGCTCCTGCTCCTGCACGGTGATGGTCATCATCTGCTGGTTAAAGAAGCTTTCCAGCTGGTTGCGGTTGTTGTACAGCTCGATGAACTTGCCGAGTTTCTGCTTTATGAGGTCAAACGAACAGGGCTTGGTGATGACATCGAATACTCCTGCATCGAAGACCCTGCTCAGGAACGCAGTCTCCGTGTTCTCCGTCATGAGGATGGCGGGGGTCTTTCGGAAGATGTCGAAGTCGTTGAACTTCCTGAGGACTTCGATCGTATCGGAGTTGAGCGGCTCATCAATAAGGACGGCCGACAGGGATCCCGTATTCTGGAATGCTGCCTTGACGGCTTCCTTGGAATCCGTCATCTTTATCACGTCAAAGAAGACGTCGAACCTGTCCATCAGGGTTGAGTCGCAGCTGTTATATAAGATAAGTACCTTCGGCTTGTATATGGCCATACATTGTTATTATACTCTGTTTCTGCATTATTTACAAGCAAAGTTTTTCGCATTGTGATAGTGTCTTGGGACACAATAGGGAGTGTTTTTATGGGAAGTGATTTCGTAGGGAATACGGCGAAGAAGGAGCTCAGGATGAAAATGAAGGAAATCCTGTCCCTGATGAGCGGGGAGGAGCGTAAGGCCGCCTCCCACAAGGCATGCGTCAGCCTCATCAAGTCTGAGCTCTTCCTGTCTGCTGACATCGTTTTGTCGTATATGGCTACGGGAACGGAGGCTGACCCCTTCCGCATCTCGTCCGCTGCCCTGACGGCCTTCAAGATGCTCGCCTTCCCCGTCTGTGCCAAGGAGGGGAGGGGAATGGACTTCTATTTTGTCCACGGGGCTGGAGACATGGATTCCTTCCTGTCCCAGTTCACGCGAAGCCGCTACGGAATCCTTGAGCCAATCCCCTATCCTTCGGCACGGCTCAGCCTGCCCCCGGTCAGGGCGAAGAACATCCTCGTCATCGTGCCGGGACTTGCATTCAGCCCGAGGGGAGGGCGGCTGGGGCATGGGGCGGGCTACTACGACCGCTGCCTGTCCGGGCTCAAGCTCAAGGCTCTGGAACATGACTGTGCCCTTGCTTTGGTAGGATTCTGTTATGACTGCCAGATAAGCAGGTCTGTCCCTTTGGAAGAACATGACATTCCGATGGACTATGTTCTTACGCAGTCCTCCCTTGTCCGTTGCCGCGAGAATATGCTATAGTCTTCTCTGTTATGGTGTTCCTTTTCTTTTCGGCAATCCTTTTCTTTGCTTCCTTCTGCGGCGTCGGCCTTCTTGCTTCTCGGCTGACTTTCTTTAAGGTCAGGGAAGACAATTTCTTCCTGAACTTTTTTACGGGATTTGCCCTGATTGGCGTGTATTTCTCCTTTGTGCAGCTCTTTTTGCCTCTGACCCTGTGGACCCTGATCCCTGTCCTGCTGGCGGGGCTGTGCGGGCTGGCGCTCTGCCGGGAGGAAATCAAGGGGCGGATAGCCGCCGCTCCGCTTTTCTTCGCCGTCTGCCTTTTCTTCTTCTATCTCATCGCCTATGTCATATCGGGCAAGAGCAAAATCGATGCCTACGATGACTTTCTGTACCATGCGAGCATCGTTTCCTGGCTGAACGCCTACAAGGCTGTGCCGGGGATAGCCAACCTGCACTTCCGCCTGGGCATGAACTCCCTCTACCTGCAGGTGGCGGCCGGCCTGGACGTGGGTGTCTGGGACAAGCGGTCGTGCAGCATCACGGTCTTCCTGATGTATTTCTCCTTCCTGATGTACTGTCTGCGCGGAATCCATGCGGCGGTCAGGAAGCCTTCTTCCGTGAACGTCCGCTTCGCGGTCTGTCAGGCGGTGATGGCCCTCTGGCTTTTCTTCACGGAATCTGCCGAGCCATACCTGAACTATGACAATCCTGCCCTCGTCCTCATCGCCGTGGTCATCTGCGAGATGCTGCCATACAGTCTGGGGGACGGGGAGCTTGGGGAGGGGCTTGCCCGTACGCCCTGGGAGACGATATTCCTCTACAGCGCGGCGAGTTTCGCGATTAAGCCGATGGGGGCGGTTGCGGTTTTTCTTGTGTTCGCGGCTGCGGTTGTCTGGAATGCCAGACGGGGAAAGCTCTCCGTCCTTGCCCTGTTCAGGCTGTCGGCTCTGCCCGTCTGCATACTGATTCTCTTCGTCGTCCGCAACATCATTCAGACGGGCTACCTGATGTTCCCCATGACCAGTTTTAAGCTCGATCTGCCCTGGACTGTCTCCAAACAGATTGTCGATACGAACATTGTGGCGATTCAGAACTACTCCCGGACAATTGCGCTGGGGCATGAGTATGTGCCGGGTCAGGGCTTCAGCACCTGGTTCGTCCCCTGGCTCAAGTACGTGCTGCCGGAGAGCAACAACATCCTCCTGCCGTTTGTCCTGCTGGCGGGGCTTGTCCTCGCTGCCGTCAGCCTGATGAAGAAAAATGGAACCGCGTCCATCCCTGTCAGGCTGCTCTTCTATTTTTTTGTCCTGGGGAACCTGCTTTTCTGCTTTATCTCCGTGCCGGAACTGCGGTACGATACGGTCTGGATTTATGCACTCCCGGCGGTTGCGCTCTTCTTCTGTCCCGGCATCTGCTCGTGCCTTGCCTCCCTGTCGGGTAAGGCGTGGGGATGGGTGCACCGCCTCTCGGTCCGTCTGTCAGGTCTTTTCAAAAGCAGGCGGGCGTTTTTCGCCCTGTCTGCCGCGTTTCTTCTGCTGTCACTGCTCCTTCTGCTTCCTGCCGTCCGCCAGGCGCTGATAGCATTCGGTTCCACTCTTGCCCGCCACGAGCTGAACGCCGGCCATTGGCAGGGGGAGTTCGGCCGCTGGGGGAGGGTCCTTTTGTCGCTGTCCGTCATGCTGCTTTTAACCGCCCTCTTTTCGGGATTTGCCCGGGAGAGGGGCTTCAAAGCCCCTTACGCCCTTCTGTTTGCTT
>CADBRC010000208.1 GCA_902796985.1 uncultured Spirochaetaceae bacterium | reverse complement strand
GCCCGGCTACAGGTCCCGCCCGGCTCGATTGACAAAGGGGGAAGCCCCCTGTATCATAAACAGGCAGCATTATGATAGCCACTGTGTTCAAAATCATATCCGTCGTCATGGGGATAGTCGGCCTGACCTTCGTCATCCCCATAGTGGCTGCGGCCGCCTGCGGTGAGACGGAGGTCATAGCTCCGTTCGCCGTTCCCATGGCCGTGAGCGTGCTCCTGGCGGCGGGAGTCCTCTTTCTTACCCGGAAAAAGGGGGGGCATCTCTCTATCCGCTCCTCTTTTGCGGTCGTTGCGCTCTCCTGGATTTGCTCAAGCCTCCTGGGGGCTGTCCCCCTCTACCTGTCCGGCGCGGTTCCCAGCGTGACCGGGGCCGTGTTTGAGAGCGTCTCGGGCTTTACGACGACCGGAGCGACCAACATCAATGACATCGAAGCCCTTCCCAGAAGCATCAACCTGTGGCGCTGTCAGACCCACTGGCTGGGCGGCATGGGAATCGTTGCCCTGACTGTCGCCCTCCTTCCGATTCTCGGGGTCGGGGGCTTCCAGCTGATAAAGGCGGAGACGACGGGGCCGGATAAAGGCAAGTTCACTCCCAAAATCACGACGACTGCCAAGACCCTCTGGTTCATCTACTTCGGCATGACGCTGCTCCATGCCCTCCTGCTCGTCCTCGCAGGAATGGACCTGCTGGACGCATTCGCCCATGCCTTCTCCACGATGGGGACGGGAGGCTTCTCTACGAAGGGGGCGAGCATAGCGGCATACGGGTCCCCGGCGATAGACTTCATCTGCACGCTCTTTATGTTCCTTTCGGGCATAAACTTTACCCTCTACTTTTATCTGTTTACGGGCAAATTCTCGGAGATACGCAGGGACACAGAGCTGAAAGGATACCTCTTTGTTGTTCTGGCGGCAGGTCTTTCAGTGACCTTGATGGAGATGGGGGGCTTCGGCTCCTTCCTGACCTCCCTGCGCTACTCCTTTTTTCAGGTCGTGTCCATCCTGACGACGACGGGCTACGGAACCTGGGATTATACGGAATGGAAGCCTGCGAGCCAGATGATAATCCTCATGCTCTTCTATATAGGGGGCTGTGCGGGATCTACGGGCGGAGGCTTCAAGGTTATACGCTGGTCGGTGCTCGCCAAGCAGCTGCATAACGAGGTTCTGCGGATGCTCCATCCCCACGGGGTGTTCACCATACGGATAAACGGCATGCCCGGCAGGAAGGACATCGTATACAGCGTTGCGGCGTTCTTCTTCCTGTTCATCGTGCTTGTCTTTATGACGGCTTTCGCCTCATGCCTTGCGGGAATGGATTTGTTTACGTCCATGACGGGGGCTTTGAGCATGGTTGGCAACGTAGGGCCGGCGTTCGGCCTTCTGGGACCGTCCTGCAACTGCGCAGCCCTGCCCGGATTCGTGAAATGGGTCTACTGCTTTGCCATGCTTGCAGGCCGCCTGGAGTTTTATACTATGGTCATCTACTTTTTCCCCTCCTACTGGAAGAAGTAGGGGAGGGCAGCCGGCTTTTCCTAGAAGTCGTAGAAGTCCCAGGTGATGGACTGGGATTCCCTGTCCACGGTGACGATGGCGAACTCATGGTACACCGCATAGCAGGGCATGACGATTTCATCGAACGAACCCAGGTCGTTTTCGTGCTTCGTGTGCATGTGGCCTGACAGGTAGAGCTTGACGTTGTTGTCCGCGCAGAGGGTGATGAGCTGGCTGGACTCCTCGGTGTTCTGCATGGAATAGTAATTTTGCAAGAAAGCCGATGTCCCGTAGACGGGGACGTGCGTACTGACGATTTTGGGCCTCTCGTCTTCTTCCATTGCTTCCTCGAACCGCTCGTACTGCTTCTTTCCGAGTGAGCTGGATCCCGTATCGAGGAAGTAGAAACTGAAGCCTCCTGCCTTGAAATGGAAGAAGCCCGTGTAGGGGTAGACGTATTCCTCAAAGTATTCCCAGCCGTCATTGTAGATGTCGTGGTTTCCGACGGTCGTATAGACCTTGTTCCCCGTTCCGAGTATGTTTTCCACTTCCTTGCACCAGTCGGCGTAGTCCTGGAATTCCTCTCTCTTGTTTCCGTTCTCCACGACGTCTCCCAGACAGATTGCGAATGAGGGAGGAACTTTCCGGTTTTTCATCAGAGCCCTCAGCTCATCGTAGAACTCTTCGTCCTCACGGGGAGTGTAGCTTGGATCATCGTTGCCGAAGTGTACGTCAGACGTGACGAGGAAAGCGAACCTGTTCCCGTAGAATACCGGTTCGGGGGCAGGGACTTCTTCCAGCCTGTCAGCCCGCTCGGCGACAGAAGGGCCGTGATCGAAGACTTTGTACAGGCCCAGCTCTATGGGCTTGCAGGAGGAAAGCAGCAGGAGCGTGAGCGTTGCCAGCGTTATGGACGCAGCGGCGGATTTAGATTTCATCAGAACCTCCTCCCGACAAAAAGGCGGATTTCACTTCCGTCATAGAAAGTTGAGCTGGTAAAGAAGTCCGTGTAGCGGACTGACCCTTCAAGCCCCGCATAGAACTTGTGCGGCAGCTGCTTGGTCCCGCCCAGGGTGAACGAGGGGGCGACGGCGAGCATGTACCGGTAGCGCTCGTAGGACGCTACGGAGAAATACAGCATGAACTCGGCGGGCATGTAGATGTCCACTTCCCCGCTGAAAGCGTAGGTGATCTGGTGCAGGAACTCCTTGTGCGTGTCTATGGCGAAGATGGAACGGCTTTTGAGCATGGCATCAAGGGTGGCCTTGAAGCCCAGCCAGCTGGCAGGACGTGCCTCAAGCACGCCTCCCAGCATGATGTTATGGGTCAGGCTGATGTGGTCATAGTAGTTCATGTTGTAGCGGGCGTTAAGGCCGGCCCTGACCTTGTTGCCGACACCGGGCCAGAAGGTTATGCCTCCCAGCAGGTCGTATGTCCCTTTTGTCAGCTGGATGCCGGTGTAGGCCGTCATGTGCGTCGTATCCATCTGGAAATAGGGTTGGAACGCGAAGTTGCAGGTTTCCCAGCCCTGCCCGGTGTTTATCGCCGCTGTTCCTTCAAACAGCATTTCAAGCCCGTCCTTTGTGTAATAGGCGGTGTTTTTTCCGGCCGTCCTTTCAGCAAAGAGCCCTGTCAGCGGAACGAGCAGGAGGATAAAGATGAGTGTCGTAGTCTTGGCTGTGTTTTTCAATAGGAGGGTCTCCGATGCATTGATTGTACAGCAAAATGATAGGATTGTAAAGGCGCGATTTCCGGTAAAAACCTGCTCGGTGGACAAAAAGCCGCGGACGTTCTATAGTGGCGGGGTGGAAATCCTTATTCTCTGCAAGGTTGTAGACAACTACGGTGACATAGGCTTTGTATACCGGCTTGCCCGTGCGCTCTCGGATGTGGACGGGTCGCTCCGCCTGACTCTGGCAGTCAGCGACCTGTCGTCTTTTGCCTACATGGCACCGGGCCTGGACGCGGCCCTGCCGTACCAGCGCTACTGCGGATGGGAAGTTCTGGACTGGAATGATTTTGAGTCCTGTGCCTGCTGGTGCAGGGAGCACAGGCCCCTCGTCGTCTTGGAGTGCTTCCAGTGCGGTCGCCCGGACTGGCTTGAGGATTATCTTTTTGGCGGGGGGCTGCCGGATGGCAGGACTGCACATGTCATCAACCTGGAGTACCTGACGGCGGAGGACTGGGCGGAGGACTTTCACCTGCTTAAGAGCGGTACCCGGTCTGCCCGGGTCAGGAAGGTGAACTTCATGCCGGGCTTCACGGCGGGGACAGGCGGACTGCTTCTGGACAGGCCTTTCCTGAAGCTGCTCGATGACCGTCCGGGAGCTGTAGGAAAGCTGAGGGCTTTCCTGCCCGCGTTTAACCCCGCGGCCTGCACTGTTCTGGTCTTTTCCTATGAGAAGGATTTCGTTCCCTTTGTCAGGGCCTTTGAACGCTTTCATGCGGAGGATGGAAAGCTTTCCGTTTTCCTTGCGCCGGGACGGGGAGCCTCCTCCTTCAAGTCCGCATACAGCTTTGCGGGCTGCGGCTTCCCCCTTACGGAACTGCCCCGCCTGCCGCAGGACGAGTGGGATGCCCTGCTCGCCTCATGCGGGGTCCTTCTTGTGCGGGGGGAGGAGTCCTTTTCCCGCGCCTGCCTTTCCGGCAGGCCTTTTGTCTGGCATGCTTACCGCCAGGACGGGGCTTTCCAGCTTGTCAAGATTGCCGCCCTGCTGGAGCGGATGCGGGAATTCTTCCTGCCGGAGGACTTTTCCCTGCTGGCGGAGCTTTTTCTTCTATATAATTGCGATACGGGCGGATGCCCGGACGGGAGCTGCGGGGATGCGGCAATGGGGGCCGAGGCTCTGGAGGCAGTTTCCTCCCTCTGCCCGGACCTGCTTCCGCATCTGGGTGACGGGGACTTCGCCGGCCGCAGGCTGGAGGAACTTGCGTACGGGTTCCTTTCGGGGCAGGAACGTCTTGCCCCCGGTTTCCGCGGCTTCTCCCTGTCGCTCCGTGCAAACGGAGACCTTGCCGCCAGGCTGCTCGGCTACATACAGGAATCCTGCGTCTGAACGGCTGTTTAAGGCACCCAAAAATGTCCGTTTACGACACCCAAAAATGTCCGTTTACGACACCCAAAAACGTCCGTTTAAGGCACCCAAAAATGTCCGTTTAAGGCACCCAAAAACGTCCGTTTAGGGTACCCAAAAACGTCCGTTTAGGGTACCCAAAAACGTCCGTTTAGGGTACCCCTAAATGTCCGTGTTTTACCCTAATAGGGGAAATGAACCTGTCCGGCGGGCTTCCGGCATGCCCGGGCGGACGAATTTTGTGTCTGACCTGTTGCAACAAAAAATAAAATTCTATATAATGTATGCTATGCTGACAACAAACGAAATTAGGGTCGGATCGGCTTTCATGTTTGAGGGATCGCCGTTTATCGTGCAGAAGATGCTGGGGCAGAAGTCTGGCCGCCAGGGCATGACGACCAAACTCCGCGTCAAGAACATCGTTACCGGTGGAACTCAGGATCTCGGGCTGGATGCCGGCGAGAAGTTCGATGAGGTTGATCTGGAGCAGAAGAACGTAAAGCTTTCCTATATAGATGGAACGACCTTCCATTTTATGGATCAGGAGAGCTATGATGACGTGCCGCTTGAGAAGGATGACCTTGGTGACAACTGGGGCTACATCTCTCCCGATGACGAGTACGACATAAGCATTACCTATTATGAGGGCAAGCCTGTCGGCGTGAACCTCCCCGTCAATGTGACGAGGACGATTACCTACTGCGAGCCCGGCGTCAAGGGAGATACCTCCGGTAAGTCCCTGAAGCCTGCCACGCTGGACACTGGCCTTGAGGTCAAGGTTCCGCTGTTCTGCAACACCGATGACAAGATTGTCGTGGACACCCGCGATGGTTCTTTCGTCGAGCGTGCCAAGGACAAGTAGGCATTTAAACTGTTTTTTACGGAGCGGTGTTTTTCGCCTCCTTCGTTCGCCGCCCCGTTTTTTTTGATCCACTAGCTCAATTGGATAGAGTGACAGCCTCCTAAGCTGTAGGTTGCGCGTTCGATTCGCGCGTGGGTCATTGCCGTATGCTATTGAATTCAATGGCGTACGGCTTTTTTTTGTCCTGCCGCTGCTGTGTTTGCTAAAAAAAGTTAAAAAAATTAAATTTGACAGCTTGTTAACCTTGTGTTATCATAGGGAAAAGTTACTAAAACGTTTTCGTTAAAAATAGCGCGGAGGTACTGATGAAGCAGTTTCTTAGGGATACCTGGAAGCACAGGGCTTATCTTGTGATGGCTCTCCCTGCCGTCCTGGTCCTGTTTTTCTTCAATTATATCCCGATGGCGGGCCTGGTCCTCGCTTTCAAGAAGTTCGACTATACCAAGGGGATATGGGGCAGCCCCTTCATCGGGCTTGACAACTTCAAGTTCCTGTTCCAGTCCAGGGGTGACTTTACCCGCATCACGCGCAACACGCTGATGTATTACGTCATCTTCACCGCGGTTGGCACCTTCCTGAACATCGTCCTCGCCATTGCGATAGACCAGTACGTCTTCAAGAGGGCGGGCAAGTTCATGCAGACCATCATGATAATACCGGTGTTCGTCTCCTATGCGGCCGTCCAGTTCATCGTCATGGCCTACATCAGCTCCGGGACGGGTATCATCAACAACCTGATGGGGGGCAAGGTCCCGTTCTACCGCTCGCCCCAGTACTGGCCCTACATACTGACTATAGTGAAAATCTGGAATTCGGTCGGCTACGGGTCCGTCCTGTACATGTCCGTTCTTGCGGGCGTGGACCAGTCCCTCTACGAGGCGGCCAAGATTGACGGTGCCAACAAGTGGCAGCAGATACGCTACATCACGCTCCCCGCGTTGATTCCGATGACGACGGTCATGCTGCTTCTGTCCGTCGGAGGCATCATGCGCTCTGACACCGGACTTTTCTACCAGGTTACCCGCAACACGGGAATCCTGTACGACACGACGCAGGTAATAGATTCCTACGTCCTCAACGCCATCATGAAGAACGCGAACTTCGGCTTCACCGCCGCGACGACGTTCTTCCAGTCAGTGGTCGGCCTCCTGCTGCTCTTGTTCGCAAACGGTGTGGTCAAGAAGCTGAATCCCGATGACGCGCTCTTTTAATTGATGGAGGTTTGAGATGCCAAAGACAAACTGGAAAAGGGATGTCAGCTATGCCGGACAGTCAATCCTGGGATTTTTCCTTATCCTCTACACCGCTTTCTGCGCCCTGCCGATTCTTCTCGTCATAATATCCGCTTTCACCGCGGAGAAGGTCATAACCTCGTCGGGATTCACCTATTTCCCGTCGGAGTGGTCCATGTCGGGTATGAACGCCGTCCTCCGCTTCGGCGAGCAGCTCCGTATGTCCTATGCCGTGACGATTTTCGTTACGGTCGCCGGGACCTTCTTCGGGCTGCTCGTGATGAGCATGTTCGCCTATTCGCTTTCCCGCAGGGAGTTCCCTCTGAGGAAGTTCTTTTCCATATACTTGCTCATCCCGATGCTTTTCTCCGGCGGTCAGTTGTCCAACTACATGGTCTTTACCTCGACCTACCACATGAAGGACAACCTGCTCCTGCTCATACTTCCCCTCTGCGTAACTACGATGAACGTCATCATACTGCGCACATTCATAGCGAATTCGATTCCGGAGGAGCTGATGGACGCGGCGAGGATAGACGGTGCGGGAGAGTACCGGACCTTCTTCCAGATAACCCTGCCCCTGATGAAGCCCTCCCTTGCGGCCGTCGGCTTCATGATGGCGACAGGCTACTGGAACGACTGGCAGAATGCTTACCTGTACATAGAGAGCGCGAACAGGAAGCCTCTCCAGCTGCTTCTGATAAATATCCAGAAGTCCATCGAGACGATGCTGAACAACAAGAACATCCCGTCGGCGGTCCTGCAGGCGATGGGCGGTTCGATACCTCAGTATTCGGCTACGATGGCGACGGTCATCGTCGTCATTGGACCGGTCATCATCGCCTATCCTTTCTTCCAGAAATACTTCATCAAGGGGCTTACGGTCGGTTCCGTCAAGGGCTGATTCCCTGTGGTCTGCACCGGCATCAGGGGAGTACCCCCGGTGGCCGGTGGCTGTTTCCTTTTGGTCTTTAATAGAATGTTCGGTTGTGCCGCCGATACTGGCGGTAAAACTACAACGTTGTATTAGATTATATG
>CADBRC010000207.1 GCA_902796985.1 uncultured Spirochaetaceae bacterium | reverse complement strand
GAGTCCATCTTGAAAATCCCCAGCTCGTTGACCGAGCCGAAGCGGTTCTTGAGCGCGTGCAGGAAGCGGAGGTCGTCGTTGTGGTTGCGCTCAAAGGAAATCACCGTGTCCACCATGTGCTCAAGGCTCTTGGGGCCCGCGATGTCCCCTTCCTTGGTCACGTGGGCGGTCATGAAGAGGACGGCATCCCGCTCCTTGACCCAGCTGATGAGCTCGTTGGAGCAGTACTTCAGCTGGCTTACCGTCCCCGGCACGATTCCCGCCTGCACGGAATAGACGGTCTGAATCGAATCGATGATCGTGACCGTCGGGTTCAGCGAGTCGAGCGCGTCCAGGATGTCCTCAAGGCGCAGGGTCGGAAGGATTTCTACTTTGCCCACGTCGAGCGACAGGCGGACGGCCCGCCCTTTTATCTGAGAGGCGGACTCCTCGCCCGACACATAGAGGATTCGGAATCCCGGGTTCACTTTCTGTATCGCCGCCGCGCACTGGAGCAGGAGGGTGGACTTGCCGATTCCCGGCTCGCCGCCGATCAGGATTGCGCTCCTCTTGGTCGCCCCGCCTCCGAGTACCCTGTCGAACTCCGCGTCGCCGGTCGCAATCCTGCCTTCGTCCACAATCTCTATGCGGGAGAGGGGGACGGGCTTGACCTTCGCCACCGTCCCGTCGGACGAGAGGCGCGGGCCTGCCGCCATGGGGTCGTTGATGCATTCCTGCATGGAGTTCCACTCGCCGCACTGGGGGCAGCGGCCAAGCCATGCGGGCTGCGTGTAGCCGCATGACGAGCACTTGTATACGATCGAAGCTTTCTTTTTCATGGTATAGCCTTGTCTATGATTCCGCCGCCCGCGATGACGCCATCCCGGTAGAAGACGACGGACTGACCGGGGGCGACCGCCCTCTGCCTGACGGAGAAAATCACGGTGCAGCTGCCGTCCTCCCTTGCGGTGACGCGGGCTTTCACGGGGGGGGAGGCGAGGCGGATTTTTACGTCCGCATCGAACGAGCAGCGCGGGTTGTAGGAGCCGGGCCAGACCATATCCGTCGCCTCAAGGGCGGAGCTGAAAAGGTCACCGTCCTTGCCCAGCACGATGGTGTTGCTCTCCTTGTTTATGGCGGCGACGTAGAGTGGTTCCTTCGCGCTTATGCCGAGCCCCCGCCGCTGGCCGACGGTGTAATGCTCTATGCCCCGGTGCTGCCCCAGGATTTTTCCGTCCAGGTCCGTGAAGTTCCCCGGGCGGGAGGGCGCGTCGGAAAAGAGCGCGTCAAAGTATTCCGGCGGTATGAAGTCCTGGCTTTCCGCGCGGGCGGCGGCCTTGAGCCCCCTCTCTCGGGCCATCGCAAACACCTCTTTCTTGGTCAGCGTTCCCAGCGGGAAGCGTACTTTTTCAAGCACGGGGGAAGGAATCCTGTACAAAAAGTAGGCCTGGTCCTTGCCCTTGTCGCCCGAGACTGCAATCTGGGCTGGCCTGTCCTGCCCCTCTTCGGAATGGCAGGGGGAACATCCGTAGGAGGACGCTATTCCCTCCCTGCCCCTGACGACCCGCGCGTAATGCCCGGTGCAGAAATAATCGTAGTCTATGCCGACCGCGGACATCCCCGAGAGCAAGGCCCCGAATTTGATGAAGTTATTGCACCGGATGCAGGGGTTGGGGGTCCTTCCCGCGCGGTACTCATCCTTGAAATACTGCAGGACCTCGCGCCGGTAGGCTTCCCGCACGTCTATTATATGGTAGGGAATGTCCTGTTCCCCGCAGAAATCGCGGCACTCGTCAATGTCCTGCTTCTCGCCGGGCCCGTAGCAGCTGTCGTGCATGTGGGCGAGCATGGCGGCCTCGTCCACTCCCGGCAGGTCGCCGTCCGCCCACATGGACATCGTGACCCCGGTGACCTGGCACCCCCTCTCCTTGAGCAGCAAGGCGGTCAGCGTGGAGTCCACCCCGCCGGACATCCCGACGGCGACACGGCTTCCGGGGGCGGGCAGGTCAAGCTCTTCATATTCCATAGGGGAAACTATAACCGAAATCTTGTTTCTGTGCTAGCCTACAGGCCCGCGAAACTCGGGGAGCCGCATAATCTTTGCAGGGACACTTCCTTTTTCTGTATTTATGCTGTAGAATATAAACTATGAAAGCGCGGTTCTTCAAGTTTTGGTCATTTGTCTTTCAGATAATCAGAAGCAGCCTCGTTATGGTGCTTCCTGTCATTTTGATAGGGAGCTTTTCCGTCCTTCTCTGCTATTTCCCGATTTCCGCATACCAGCGTTTTCTCTCGACATTCGCGGGCGGCGCGGTCCAGAACCTGCTTTTTATGATACAGCTTTCCACGCTGGGCCTGCTTCCCGTCTACATGACGGCGGCAATCAATTTGTGCTACACGGCTTCGTCTGAAGAAGGGCAGCGGCTTTCGGGCAGGCTGGCAAGCCTCCTTTCCGCGCTCACGGGCTTTTTCATCCTGTCCGGGGTTTTCACCGCGGACTTTGACATCAAGGCATTGAGCAGCCAGGGACTTTTCAGCGCGCTCCTTGCGGGCGTTTCCGCATCTGTGTTGTACCAGAAGTTCTGGCGGATTTTCAGCAAG
>CADBRC010000206.1 GCA_902796985.1 uncultured Spirochaetaceae bacterium | reverse complement strand
GGATGCCTTGGATTTCGCTATAAAGAACAATCTGTTGAACGGCTTTTTCAAGCGGCAGAAAATGGAGGTTTTGAACATGAGCCTTACTGAATTTGATCAGGAGGAATATGACCGCAACCGGCGAGAGGAAGGTGAGGAGATAGGTTTTGAGCGAGGTGAGCTTTATGGCAAGCAGGAGGATGCCCGGAACATGCTGGCGGACGGACTGCCTCTGGAAAAGATAGCCCAGTATACCGGCCTGTCCGTCGAAGACATCCAGGCTCTCGCCGCCTCAGCTCCGGAGCCGCGAGCTTGAGCGCAGCACAAGCTTGTTGCGTTCGCCAGGCGAACGCGGGAGCTGGCGTAAGGGGGCATCCCGCGATAGGGGCCGCCCGGTATGTTGGAACAAGCTCGTGGGCCTGATGGGGCAGCCTGATGTGACGAGGCTGCCCCTTTGCTTTTACTTGCCCGCGTCTTTCTGCCGGATTTCCACGCGACGGATTTTGCCGCTGATGGTTTTGGGCAGCTCGTCCACGAACTCAATCGTCCGGGGTATCTTGTAGAGGGCGAGGTGGGTCTTGGCGAAGGTCTTCAGCTCTATGTCCATCTCCTTGCCGGCGGTGTAGCCCTTGTTCAGCACGACGGTCGCCTTTACCAGCTGGCCGCGCTTGGGGTCGGAGATGCCCGTCACGGCGCACTCCAGCACCGACGGGTGCTGCATCAGGACGCTCTCAACCTCGAAGGGGCTGACGCGGAATCCTGAGCTTTTGATGATGTCATCGTTCCGGCCCACGAACCAGATGTAGCCGTCATCGTCGTAGTAGGCCGTGTCGCCGGTGTCGTAGTAGTCGCCGTCCAGGGCCTTGTGCGTCGCCTCCTCGTTCTTGTAGTAGCCGAGCATGAGGCCCACGGGCTTGTCCTTGCCCAGCCTGACGACCAGGCTTCCCGTCTCAAGCGGGGCGCACTTCTTGCCGTCCTGCGGGCGGATTATTTCCAGGTCGTAGCCGGGGGCTGCCTTGCCCATGGAGCCGGGCTTGGGAGTCATGCCGGGGAAGTTGCCCGCGGTGACGGTCGTCTCCGTCTGCCCGTAGGCTTCGAACATCTTGATTCCGGTCTGTTCCAGGAAGCGGTTGAACACCTCGCTGTTGAGCGCCTCTCCCGCGGTGACGCAGTACTTGAGCGCGGAAAGGTCGTACTTGCTCATGTCCTGCCGTATCAGGAAGCGGTATGCCGTCGGCGGGGCGCAGAAAGTATTGACCTTGTACTGCGAGAGCTTCTTGAAGAAGAGGTCGGGCGTGAACGAGAGCATGTCGTATACGAATACTGCGCTGCCTGCAATCCACTGGCCGTAGAGCTTGCCCCAGACTGCCTTGCCCCATCCTGTCTCCGCAACGCTCAGGTGCAGGCCGTCGTCTATGACGTTCTGCCAGAACTTCGCGGTGACGATGTGACCCAGGGGGTATGTGTATGAGTGCATCACCATCTTGGGGTATCCTGACGTACCGCTCGTAAAGTACATCAGCATGGGGTCGTCGTTGTGCGTGGCGGCTTCGCCGCTGGGACGCGGGAAGCTCGTCCCGCAGCTTTTCAGCTCCTTGTGGAAGTCAAGCCAGCCCTTGCGCTCGCCGGAGACGGTGACGAGGGTCTTGACGGTCGGCGACCTGGCAAGCGACTCCTCGATGCGGTCCTCGATGTGCCCGTCATCGAATGAGATGATCATCTTGACTTCTGCGCTCGTATTGCGGTAAACCAAATCCTCGGTGAGAAGCTGGTTGGTCGCCGGAACGCAGATGGCTCCGATGCGGTGCAGGGCGAGAATGACCCACCAGAACTCGTAGCGGCGGCGGAGGATGACCATTACGACATCCCCTTTCTTTATGCCCTGCCTGGTCAGGAACACGGCGGTCTGCTGCGACAGCTCGGACATCTGCTTGAAGTTCCAGATATGCTCCTCGCCCGCGTCGTTGCACCAGATCATCGCGCGTTTGTCCGGGGCTTCCCGTGCGTAGCGGTCCACGATATCGTATGAGAAGTTGAAGTCCTGGGGAACGCGGATCTTGAAGTTCTTCTTCAGTTCTTCGTAGCTCTCGCCCTCGTGCCAGTCGATAAACTCGTTCAGGTAGTTCATATAGTTGTTTCCTTCCGCATTACAGCGGTATGTTCCCGTGCTTCTTTGCGGGTACTCCGGCCTGCGCCTTGTTCTCCAGGAACTCCAGGCTGCTCGCCACGTACTCGCGGGTCTGGCCCGGCTCAATGATTTCGCTGATGTAGTCGTGCGCCGCAGCGATCTTGGGGTTCATAACGGTCTCCCGGTATTCCGCCGATTTCTGCTCGACGAAGGCCGCCTGCGAGGGATCCTTCATCTGCTTGGCGTAGAGGATCTCCAGCGCGCCCTCCGCTCCCATGACGGCAATCTCCGACTTGGGCCAGGCGTACACGAAGTCCGCCCCCAGGTGCTTGGAGCACATCGCGATGTAGGCTCCGCCATACGCCTTGCGGGTGATGACGGTCACTTTGGGGACGGTCGCCTCGCTGTAGGCATAGATGACCTTGGCCCCGTGGCGGATGATTCCCTTCTGCTCCTCATCGGGTCCGGGAAGGAATCCGGGGACATCGACGAAGGTGACGAGCGGAATCTCGAAGCTGTCGCAGTAGCGGACGAAGCGGGCTATCTTGTCGCTCGCATCGCAGTTCATCAGGCCGCCCCAGACGGCAGGGTTGTTCGCGACGATGCCGACGGGTTTGCCTTCGATTTTGGCGAATCCGACGACGGACATGGCGGCGAATTCTTCCATGACCTCAAAGAAGGTGTCGTCGTCCACCACGCAGTCAATGACCTTGCGGATGTCGTATCCCTTCTTGCTCTCCTCGGGGAGGACGGCGTTTATCTCGGAAAGCTTCTTTTTGTCGAACTTGAATTTCGCGTCCGCCGCTGCTTTCTCTCCATAATAGTGCGGTATGTAGTCCAGGAGCTTGCGGACTTTCCCCAGGCAGTCCTGCTCGGTGTCGCAGCGGAAGTGGGCGACCCCGCTCTTCTCGGAGTGGATGGACGCGCCGCCGAGTTCCTCCGACGTGATGTCCATGGACAGAACGCTCTTGACGACCTTGGGGCCGGTGATGAAGAGCTGGCTTATCTTATCGACTGCGAAGATGAAGTCCGTGATGCCGGGCGAGTAGACCGCGCCGCCCGCGCAGGGGCCTGCGATGATGCTTATCTGGGGGACGGTTCCGCTCGCCCTGACGTTCTGGTAGAAAAGCTCGCCGTAGCCGCAGAGCGCGTCGATTCCTTCCTGAATCCTCGCCCCGCCGGAGTCGTTTATGCCGATGACCGGGCAGCGGGCTTCTATGGCTTTGGCAATCAGCTCCGCTATTTTCTGGCCGTGCACTTTGCCCAGGCTGCCTCCCTGCACCGTGAAGTCCTGAGCGTAGACGGCAACCTTCCGGCCGTTTATCTTGCCGAAGCCGGTGATGACTCCGTCATAGGGAATCTCCTTGCCCGCCATCCCGAAGCTGGTGCACTGGTGGCTCGCGCGGGAATATATCTCGTGGAAACTGTCTTTGTCGCAGAGGGCGGCGATGCGCTCTATGGCGTGCAGCTTGCCCTTTGCGTGCTGTTTTTCAAGATTATACGTGTAGTTAGCCATATCAAAAATAGTAACAGCTATTGCCCTTGAAGTCAATGACAAAAATGCCTGTTTTGTCAAACAAGTTTTTTTCGAAAACACTTGACTTATTGTTTCTTTCTCGGTATAACATAGAAAACCTAGGTGATAAGTCGGGAATGAAAGCTCCGTTACGGTTCTTCATCCCTGTTGTTTTATCATTGATTTTGCAATCATATTGTGGAGGAAACATTTATGAAGAAGATTCTGAGCGCAGTTATAGCAGTTGCCGCCGTTGCGGCCCTTGCCACCGCCAAGCCCAAGACCGTGACCCTTAAGGTCGGTGCCACCCCGGAGCCTCACGCCGAGATTCTGAAGCTGATTCAGAAGGACCTGAAGGCCCAGGGCATCAAGCTCAAGATTGTCGAGTTCACGGACTACGTGACCCCGAACAAGGCCCTGGAGGACGGGCAGATTGATGCCAACTACTTCCAGCACCTGCCTTACATGGAGTCCTTCAACAAGGAGCAGGGGACCCACCTGTCCAACGCGGGCGGCGTGCACATTGAGCCGATAGCCCTGTACTCCAGGAAGTACAAGTCCCTCTCCGAGCTGCCTGCCGGTGCCAAGATCGGCGTTCCCAATGACCCGACCAACGAAGGCCGCGCCCTGCTCCTGCTCCAGTCTGCCGGGCTTATCACGCTCAAGGACGAGGCCGGAATTACCGCGACCCCGCTCGACATCGTGTCCAACCCCAAGGGCCTGAAGTTCACCGAGGTTGAGGCTGCTTCTGTTCCCCGCATTCTGCCGGACGTGGACGCTGCCATCATCAACGGCAACTATGCGATTCCCGCCGGACTCAACGCGAGCAAGGACGGCCTGTTCGTCGAGGGAGCCGATTCCCCCTACGTTAACGTCGTTGCCGTCAAGACCGGCCGCGAGAACGATGAGGCCATCAAGGCCCTCGTCAAGGCCCTCCAGAGCGCGAAGGTCCGCGAGTGGATCCAGAAGAAGTATCCGAATGGAGACGTAATCGCCGTGTTCTAATCACGGAACGCCCTGTTTTGTGATGAAAGCCCTGTTCCCGCTCCGGGGGCAGGGCCTTTTTGTTGGGGATCAGAAGAACTCAGTAAATCGTTACGATGTCTTGTTCCTGTATGCCGTATTCCTTACAGAAGGCTGCAAGCTCCCTGCTTCCCGGCACCTGCATTACGTCATGGAAGTTCCCGGTCTGCCTGTCCTGGAAGCCTGCTGTCCGCTCTCCCGTACAGATGCTCACCCGCATGGCAGGCCGGTATTGCGCCGGATCAAAGGCGCTTTTACAGCTGTTTCGTGTCTTTCTGAAAAACAATCCCACTGCCTACTCCCCGTATGCGTCCTGCCAGTGCCAGACTGGTTTTGCGAGGGCGGAACTGAAGGGCTGCCTCCGGCGGAAGTCCGGCAGCCAGCTCGTGTCGTCGCTGAGGTCCTGATAAAAGAGGTACTCGAAAGCGTATGAGTCTATGAGCTTGCGGAGTCCCGCGTCCTCGTCCGTGCTGACCAGCCGGTTCTGGAAGGCGGCGAGCGACGTGCGCCGGGCTTCCAGCTCGGCGGCCTCCCCCTCGAAGGGAACGGGCGTGTACTGGGACATCAGCGAGATACAGGCCCGCCCGTCGGCGTGCGCCTTGAGGTAGTCAAGCACCATCACTGTGTCGTCCATCCTGCCCGGCAAAAAGAGGTGGCGGATGATGACTCCGGAAAGAATCTTTTCCCGCGTCTCTCCGCCTTTCCTGGTTTCTTCGATATGCAGGGGGCTCAGTGCCAGCATCCTGCGGATGGCCCGCTTTGCGGCGGACGGGTAGTCCTCTGCGCCGAAGAGACTGCGGCTCATCATGGGGTTCAGGGTTTTGAGGTCGGGCAGCCAGATGTCAACGAGGCCTTCCAGCAGGTCAAGGCTCTCCGGAGACTCATACGCACTGGAGTTCCATGCAACGGGGAGCGTCAGTCCTGCGTCTTTGGCGGTGCGGATGCCCTCCGCAATCGCCGGGATATGGTGGCTGCCCGTCACGAGGTTGATGTTCTCCGCACCCGCATCCTGTAATGAGAGGCACAGCCGGGCAAACTCGCCAGCAGAGATTTCCCTGCCCATTCCCTGCTGCGAAATCTGGTAATTCTGGCAGAATGAACAGCGGAGGGTACAGCCGGTAAAGAAAATTGTCCCGCTCCCGCCAAAGACGGTCAGGAGCGGTTCCTCGCCAAAGTGCAGGCAGGCAGATGCGGCGCGGAGGCGGGCATCCTCCCCGCAGAGCCCCTTTGTTCCTCCTGCCCTGTCTGCCCCGCATTTCCTGGGACACTGACGGCAAGATTCGTACAGGCCTTTTGTTGCGTTTTGTCCGCTTGCAGCGGTTGGACTAGATAAAGACATCCTTCACTGCGGCCTTGAACTTATCGCCCCGGTCAAACTCATTGCTGAACATGCCGAAGGAGGTACAGCCCGGCGAGAAGACGACGGGGAGGGGAGTACGGCCGACCGACCCGAAGACCTGCTGGGCGTCCGGGGCTGAAAGACGCTCCTTCAGCTCCATCAGAAGATCCTTCAGGGAAGGGTAGGGCCCCATGTAACGGACCCGTCCTAAATCCAAAAGGGGTATGAGCTTATCTGTGCCGCTGCCCTCCAGAAGGTAGAGCTGCCGCGGCTGGTATTTGCTTCCGTCTTCTCCGCTCAACGTCCGTGCCAGGGGATGGAAGTCCAGCCCCTTGTCCGTACCGCCTGCGATGAGTATGATTTCCCGCTTGAAGGACTGGCTCGCGACGGCGGTGGATTCGGGCACGGTGGAGCAGCTGTCGTTGTAGAAGGTCAGCATCCTGCCGTCCCGTGCGTTCTTCCACGTGTGGCATGCCTCAAGCCTGTGGGGAAGGCCCGGCCATTCCGCGAGTACGTTGCGAATCTGCTCGGGGTTTATCCGCATCAAGTGCAGGGCAAGGGCGGCCTTAAGCGCGTTTATCCTGCCGATGGGGCCGGGAACGAGTAAATCTTTCAGCATCTGCTCTTGATTCTCGTGATGCTGCATGGCCTGCCTGCTGCGGAGGTCTTCGGGCAGTTTTGCCCAGCCCGTAACCATGCCGTTGCGCTCCGTCAGGAATGCCCCCCAGGTATCACGGGGCAGACCGGTCTGACTGTAGCGCAATACCCTGCCTCCGGTCTCGCGGGCAAAGTCGTCTCCCCAGCATCTGCAGCCCTTCTTGGGAGTGGCGCATTCGCTCAGGTAGCCGTCCTCGTCCGCATCCAGAATCGTAAAGTCACCCGCGCCCTGATCGGCGTAAATCAGCCTCTTGTCGTCAACGTAGCTGTCCATGTCGCCGTACCAGTTCTGGTGATCGGGGAGGATTTTCGTTATTATCGAAATCTTGGGTTTGAGGAGCTTCCTGCCCCGCAAATCACGGAGCTGCCAGCTGGAAAGCTCCAGCACGACCGGTGTAGTCTCGTCGGTCTCTTCCAGGAAAGACAGGGGACTTACGGTGATGTTGCCGCCAAGGAAGGCGGAGTAGCCCGACTTCTGCAGGCCGTAATGTATGGCCGATGCGGTGCTGCTTTTGCCTTTGCTGCCGGTGACGGCGATGAGGGGAGATTTACAGAAGCGGAGGAAGACGCTGAGATCCGTCTCTACCGCCTTTGCCGCTTCCAGGTACTGGTTGCCCTCGAACTTTACGCCCGGGGTCTTTATGACGCAGTCCGCAGCGGAGAAATCCTCCATGCGGTGCTGGCCCAGCACATAGGTCAGGCGGCTCCTGTCCAGAGAGGGATCGTTCATTATGGAGAGGATGGTCGGCTCCAGCTCCTGCCGGCTCTTCATGTCAGTCACGGTAACGTATGCCCCGTGGCGCAGGAAGAATTTGACGCTTGCCTCGCCGCCCCCGTTCAGGCCAAGCCCCATGATTGTTACGTGCTTGCCCTTTATATCCTCAAGGCTCTTGAAGTAGCAGCCCTCCGGGTAAACATGAACGGTGTTCTCCATAGCGATTCCTCTCCTTAACAATTCTGTTCTATTTCTTCAGCAGCGCGGCAAAGGGATTGTAGTACATGCCGTCGTCGGAGCCGCCATACTGCCTGTCGCCCTTCGGCGGCCTGCTCTTGCCGGAAGCCCCGTCCTTGCCTGTCTTGCCTGCTACCACGGCTGCTGCTGCTGCGGATCCCTTCTTGACAACGATGACCCGCTTCTTGCCGCTTCCTGCGGAGGAGGCGGACCTGGCGGTACCCTGCCCCTGTCCCGCGCGATCGGCGGCATCGCTCTTGAGCGAGAGGCCGATCCTCATGCGGTCGGGATCGAGCGTGAGGATAGTGAACTCCTTCACGTCGCCGACCTTCACAACGTCCATCGGGTCTTTGACGAAGGAGTCGGACAGCTCGCTGATGTGGACAAAGCCGGTTTCGTGCAGGCCTATGTCAACGAACGCTCCGAAGTCGACGACGTTCTTTATCTTGCCCGTCACCTTCATGCCGACCTTGAGGTCTTCGAACTTGACTACGCCCTTCTGCATGATCGGGGCGGGGTAGCCGTCGCGCGGGTCGCGGTTGGGCTTGGCAAGCTCATCGATGATGTCGTTTATGGTCATCTCGCCGACGGAATACTTCTCCTCCAGCTGCTTGCGCAGTTCGGCGGTAATCTTTTCCTTCTTCTGCACGAGGGGGAGCAGCTCGCCGGCAACGGCATAGTTCTCCGGATGGACCCAGGTGTTGTCAAGCGGGTTTGAGCTTTCCGGGATTTTCAAGAAGCCCGCGCACTGCTCGAATGCCTTGGGGCCCAGGCCGGAAACCTTCTTGAGGTCATCGCGGCTCGTAATCTTGCCGTTCTCATCGCGGTATTTGACTATCTTCTTAGCGAGGGACGAATTGATGCCGGAGACATACTTGAGCAGGGATGCGGATGCAGTGTTCAGATTCACGCCGACCTGGTTGACGACTGAACCGACCACCTCGTCAAGCGTGTCGGAAAGCTTCTTCTGGTTTACGTCGTGCTGATACAGGCCGACGCCGATTGCCTTGGGGTCAATTTTGACCAGCTCGGCGAGGGGGTCCTGCAGGCGGCGGCCCATGCTGATTGCACCGCGGATGGTCAGGTCCAGCTCGGGGAACTCCTCGCGGGCAATGTCGCTCGCAGAGTAGACGGATGCGCCGGACTCATCGACGACCGTGTAACGCACGCTGTCCGCATAGTTCTCGCTTATCACCTTGGCGACAATCGCCTGAACTTCCTGACTGCCCGTACCGTTGCCGACAGCGACTACCTGGATGTCATACTTGTCTATTGCCTCGTTGAGCTTGTTGTATGCGTCAATCGGGTCGGCGACCTGCTTGATGAGGAAGTAGCCCAGGTACTTGCCCGTCTCGTCAAGGGCGGCACACTTGGTTCCCGTGCGGATTCCCGGGTCCACGCCCAGAACGCGGCTTCCCTTTATCGGCTGGGTCATCAGGAGGTTTTTCAGGTTCTCGCTGAACACTCCGATTCCGTGCTCGTCGGCCTCGTCAGCCTCGTCACTGCGGATTTCGCGGACGACAGCCGGGGAAAGCAGGCGGATGACTCCGTCCCCTATTGCTTCCTTTAAGTACTTGTTCTTTATGCTGTAGCGGCCCTGCACCTCGCGGACGGCATCATCGACGCTGACATTAATCGTCACATCCAGTGCGCCCTCGCGCTCACCGCGGTTTATCGCGAGCGTGCGGTGGGGCTTGAGCTCCTTGAGAGGCTCCTCATAGTCCCAGTACATCTTGTATGTGGACTTCTTCTCCACTTCTTCGGCGTTCTGCCCCTCGGGGACGATACCCTTGGTGACGATGCTGCCTGTCATGATGTAGTAGCTGTGGACGGCCTCGCGGTTCTTGGTATCCTGGGACACGCGCTCGGCGATGATGTCCTTCGCCCCCTGCAGGGCATCCTCTGTGTTCGCAACGGAAAGCTCGGGATGCTCGGCATCCTCCTTGACGAATTCAGCGGCCCTGGCCTCTATTTCCGCGTCGGAAAGGGCGGGAACCTCATCCGTGCCCATGATCGCGTCTGCGAGCGGCTCCAGGCCCTTCTCCTGCGCAATCATGCCCCGGGTCTTCTTCTTCTTCTTGAACGGTGCCCAGAGGTCCTCCAGCTCCGTCATGGTCTTCGCGCCCATCGCGGCGTTGTAGAGGCTCTCCGTCAGCTTTCCCTGCCCGAAGATGCCCCGGACAATCTCAAGCCTGCGCTCCTCAAGGTTCTTATATGTCGTGAAAAGATGATCCGAATCGCGTACCTGCACTTCATCCAGGGAGCCGTGCTGCTCCTTGCGGTAACGTGCTATGAAAGGAATGGTGCAGCCCTCCTGCACCAAAGAAATAACCGCGCTCACCTGCGCGACGCGGATGTTCAGTTCATCCGCGACCTTTTTCAAGATGTCCACCTCGTTGATCTGAAGGGCATCCATCTGTTCCTGTGTGAATTCCATACGGGATGTATTCTACGAAAAAAACAAAGGAACGTAAAGGGGGCTGAGATGGCGTACGCTGTCCCGCCTCGTCTGTTGAAACTCCCCCGGAAGTTCGTTATACTCTCTTGCATGGCTGAAAAAAGCAGGTTAAAAAAGATTCTTCCATTAATACTGACCGTCTTCGTAATCGGAGCTGACCAGCTGACCAAGGCATTGGTCGTGCGGTTCATCCCGATCTACTCCCTTTTCAAGGATGGGGCCGTCATTCAGGTCGCGGGGGATTTCATCCGCCTGATTCACGTGCGGAACAAGGCCGTCGCATTCAGCCTGGGCTCGGGGCTTCCGGACGAAACCCGCAGACTGCTTTTCTCTTTTCTGCCCCTCGTGATGATTGCCCTCGTATTCGTCGTCTATTTCAAGAACGATGAGTTCACCTCTTTCCAGCGCTGGTCTGTCTGCGGCATCCTCGGCGGCGGGCTGGGCAACCTGATTGACAGGTTTTTCAGGCCGGACGGGGTGGTGGATTTCATTGACTGCTATTTCTTCGGCCTGTTCGGGCTGGAACGCTGGCCGACCTTCAACGTGGCAGACTCCGCCGTCGTTGTCTGCGGGATTCTCTTCGTTCTGTCGTTCATCTTCCAGATGAAAAACGAACCGGCCCGCCAAAATCAATTTCAGGAGGCATCCCTGTGACAAAGAAAAACTTCTCCCTGCTGTTTCTGCTCGCGGCAACCGTCGTGAATATCCTGATGACCCTCGTGATTATCGTCGGACTTATCGTCCTTGCCATGATGGTCATAAAGTACCTGCTGGGCCTGGATGGGCAGAATGCAGCCGCCGCCATATCCATCACCTGTACGGTCTGCTTCATCGGAGGCATCGTGCTGGATATGTTCCTTTACGCCAAGCTGATGGATCTGGTCATTACCCGCTTCCATCTGGAGGACAAGCTTGATCCCCGCATGCTGGGAAAGCGCGGAGCCGCCCTGGCTGCCAAAGAGAAAGCCTCTAAGCGCAAGACCAACCTGCCCAAGTCCGTGCTCGGCGAGGAAGAGGAGGACACCTGGGGGCAGACTGCTTACGGCGACAATGCGGGCTACACGCCTGAGGTGACGATAGCCCCCGAGGATGCGACTTATACTCCCCTCAATCCCGAAGACTTCGCCGGAAAGAAAGAAGAATAGGGGTTTGTCCCGCGAGGCCGCCGGAGGCTGGCCCCGTTGGTCAGGATTCAGCGTGCTGAATCCTGGCCGTTATGCCGGTAGAGGACGCAGGGGCGGCCCCCCGTCTCGTAGTTGATGCTCTCGGATGCCTTGCCGGTGTTGACGATGTAGTTCATGTAGTGGCGGACGGTGACGGCGGAAAGGCCGACGTTCTCCGCTATCACGTCCCCGTTGAGCCAGCCCTTCTGCGCTTCCAGATATTCCAGAATGTGCATGAGGGTTTTTTCCTGTATGCCCTTTGGATATTCTTTACCGTTTTCC
>CADBRC010000205.1 GCA_902796985.1 uncultured Spirochaetaceae bacterium | reverse complement strand
GGTGAATACGACGAGCTTGGCGCAGGCATTGACCGGACAGTGGGCGGAAGCCTCGGACGTCTTCTTTATGATTTCGCCCATCAGCTTGACCGCATCCATATTGATTCCGTTCTTGGTCGTGCCGACATTGACGGAGGAACAGACATTCTCAGTCGTGGACAGTGCCTCCGGAATGGAGTCAATCAGAATCCGGTCGGCGGGAGTTATGCCTTTCTGCACGAGGGCAGAGAAGCCCCCGATGAAATTGACTCCCAGCTCCCGGGCGCATTTGTCCAGTGTCCGGCAGTACTCAACGTAGGACTTCGCGCCGGACGCTCCCGCCACAAGGGCTATGGGAGTAACGGAAATCCGCTTGTTTATGATGGGAACCCCGTACTCCTTCTCTATGTCCTGGCCTACCTGCACCAGGCGGCCGGCATACTTCATAACCTTGTCATATATCCTGGAACACGCCTTCTTCTCGTCCTCACAGGCACAATCCAGAAGCGAGATGCCCATCGTAATGCAGCGGATGTCCAGCTTCTGCCGCATGAACATGTTAACGGTTTCCTGAATCTCTACAGGTGAAAAAATCATAATCAGCCCCGGTCTCAATCGTTATTGTCCCGTCATTTTATAGCATAACGGCAAATGTTGCAACGGCAGGGCTGCAGGGGCAGGCAGGTGCAGGAAGAGCGGTTCCGGGGTAAATCAGGCGACAGTGTCCCGCGGAGGCCGGCTCCACGGGACGAACGTCCTAACGCCTCTTTTCCGTTGAGGGACGGATTTTCATCATGTGCAGGCCGCCGGTCGCTTTGACCTCCTCGCCGGGAGCGAAGGCGAATATGTCTTCTTTGGAAGCCTTTTCACCGTTAACCTCCCCTTCCCCACCGATGACAAAGAAGAGGACGTAATCGGAAGGACGGGCATCCCCTTTCGCGGGGGGCAGCACGTCGGAGTACTTTGACTCTACGGTAACTTCCTCCAGCGTGAAATAGGGGCAGGAGAAGACACCGGGGAACTTGGCGACATCGCGGATGCCCCCGCTCTTGATGCTCGCGATTCCCTTCTCTATGTGGCACTCCCGTCCCCGTCCCCAGTCGAAGAGCCGGTAGGTGATGTCACTGGACTGCTGAACCTCAAGCAGCCTGAGGCCGCCGCCTATCGCGTGGACGGTTCCGGCGGGAATGTAGACGAAATCCCCTGCCTCCACCTTAACGTAGCGGAGCAGGTCGGACATGGAATTTGTCTCGATGGCCTTGCGTATCTCACTGGGAGAGTAGATGCCGTTCATGCCGTGCACGAGCTGGGCATCCTTGTCCGCAGAGAGGACATACCAGCACTCGGTCTTGCCCCGGCAGTGCTCATACAAGTCTGCGGTCTCATCGTCCGGATGCACCTGGACGCTCAACTTGTCGTCCGCCTGTATCACCTTGACCAGAAGGGGATAGTCCCCGCCGACGAACTTCTCAAAGTCCTTCTGGAGCCCGTTCGGATGGGTAGATGCAATCCACTGCTCGTAGCCCCAGATTTTATCGGACTTGATGGCGCTCAGTTTCATCATACGCAGGCCCCCCTTACTTTTCCCAGAGCTTTTCCGGGTAGTAGCCGGAAGAGACCTTGGCGGCAATCTCGGACTTGACTATCTCGCGGTCCTGGGGATAGGTCATGCCGAACCACTTTTCGCTGGATGTGAAGAACTTTATGCTGCCCTTGCCGTCCCTGATGATGTCGCTCGCAGCGACGGGAAGCAGGGCCTCGGTCTTGGGCTCGCCGAGCGAGCTTTTCTTGAAGTTGTCCCAGTAGGCGTGGAACTCGGCGAAAGCGGACGTACCGAAGCCGAAGAGGTTCATGCTGACCCACTCTTTGCCGGTCATCACTATCTCCTTACCGTCCAGCTCACTGACGATGCCCCCGTCCTTATAGCTTATCTTGGTATTCTCGGTAATCGATTTCAGGTAGCCGTCCGCAACCTCAGCCACGCCCCGACTGACCGACCCGCTCTTGCTCATCGTGTTGCCGAGGACATATCCGACCATCGCGTGTTCGGTGCTGCCCTCCGGCAGTGCAGTAAGGTAGTCCCCGAGCGTCTTGAATGCTTCGCGCCCGTAGTAGTCGTCGCTGTTGATGACCGCGAAGGGGGCTGTCAGCTTTTCCTCCGCGCACAGGACGGCGTGAATCGTGCCCCAGGGCTTGGTCCGCTGGGCGGCCCTGGCCTGCTCCTCCGCCGAAAGCAGGGAATCCAGGGACTGGAAGACATACTCCGCGTCAAAGTTGCGGGCAACACGGTCAAAGAGCCTCTCGCGGAAGTCCTTCTCTATGTCCTTGCGGATGACGAAGACGACCTTGCCGAATCCGCTCCGTGCGGCATCAAAGGCAGAATAGTCCAAAAGGCACTCGCCGTGCAATCCAACGGAGTCAATCTGCTTGACCCCCCCATAGCGGCTGCCCATCCCGGCAGCCAGAACCAAAAGCGTGGGTTTCATATAACTCTCTCTCTTCTTGATTATTTTATGCGGTAATCGTCCGCAGTGCAAGCTCTATCATGTTAGTGAAGGTCTTCTGCCGCTCCTCCGCCGTCGTCTCACCGCCAAGCAGGATGTGGTCGCTGACGGTCAGGATGGCCAGAGCCTTGCGGTGGAACTTGGCAGCCAGCGTGTACAGCTCGGCTGCCTCCATTTCCATGCCCAGGACCCCGTACTCGCTCCAGAGCTTCCAGTTAGCTTTGTCGTCATAGAAATTGTCGCTGGACACGCAGAGGCCCACCTTACGGCTCAAGCCCATCGTCCCGGCCTCATCGTAAGCAGTCTTGAGCAGGCCGAAGTCCGCCGCCGGGGCGAAGTGCATGCCGCCGAACCTCATCGTGTTGAGCGCAGAATCCGAGCAGGCGGCCTCGGCAAGAAGCACCTCGCGCAGGGCAATGTCTTTCTGGATAGCCCCGCAGGTACCGACGCGGATAGCCTTCTGGACGTTATAGAAGCGGAAAAGCTCATTGACGTAGATGGAAAGGGAGGGCTGCCCCATTCCCGTCCCCTGAACGGAGACTTTCTTTCCATTATATGTACCGGTATAGCCGAACATGCCGCGAACCTCGTTATAGCACTTCGCGTCAGTCAGGAAGTTTTCGGCGATGAACTTCGCCCTGAGCGGGTCGCCGGGCAGCAGCACGGCTTCCGCGATGGCCCCGTCCGGGGCATTGATATGCGTACTCATTCTTTAATTATAACACAAGTTCCGCGAGAGGGCTAGTCCTGAATTTCACTGGAATAACAGGACAATTTATGATATACTAGGGTTACCATGCAGTTCGTAAGCACCAGAGACAGCAATAATATAGTTGGATTCAAAAGCGCGATTCTGGACAGCCTTCCCAAAGACGGAGGCCTGTACGTCCCCTACAAGAGCGAGGACCTGCGCAAGTGGATTCTCTATGCGGACGAGACGACATCCTTCGCCAACCTGGCGGGAACCCTGACTTCAGCCTTGATAAATACGGAGTTCAGCCCGATAATCTGTGAGGCCATCGCTACGAGCGCCTTCACCTTCGAGCCGGCGGTACGGCAGCTGGACGACAAGCTTTTCATAATGGAGCTGGACAAGGGGCCGACGGGAACTTTCCGCGACTTCGGCGTATCCTACCTTATTTCCGCAATGGAGACCCTGCTCCGCATGGAGGGGGAGAAGGCGATACTGCTGACCGCGACATCCGGCGAGCTGGGGGCATGCCTGGCCCATGCGATGCGGGGCAAGGAGCTGGTCAAATCCGTCCTCCTGGCCCCCAAGGGCAAGCTCCGGGGACTGAAAGAGAGCGACTTTGTCTGGAACGGAGGCGGAATCTACCCGATTGAGGTGGACGGAACGCAGCAGGACTGCAACGACATCGTGCGGAAGCTCTTCAAGGACCGCGAGCTGGTGGAAAAATATCACCTGACCCTCGCAAACACCGCCAACATAGGCCGCCTGCTGCCGCAGGCATTCTTCTATACGTTTGCCTTCTCCCGGATAAAGAAGAAGGTCCCCGGCGACATCTTCTACGCGATGGCAGCGGGCAACTACGGCAACATTGTCTCCGGGCTCCTCAGCTGGCAGCTCGCCCTGCCGGTCAACGGCTTCATCCTGCCGTCAACGCCCAACCTGAAGACCGATGCGCGGGGCAACGCAATTGTGATGGACAGCATGGTCCCGCTGGACAAGCGCGACCCCATAGACCCGTCCGATCCCTCCAATCTGGAGAGGCTGGAGAACACCTTCCGTCTCGGATCCCTGATGCTCAGGAACTTTGTCTACCCTGCCGACGTGAGCAAGGAAGGGGCAGAGGATGCCTGCCGGGAACTGTTCGTCAAGTACAAGGTCTTTGCCGACCATGAGACGAGCTCGGCCTATGCAGCAGCGATACGGCGGAAGGAAACCATCGAGAACGATGACGGAACGGTCGTGCTCATCGCACGCGATTCGCCGAGCCTGGACGAGGCCTTCATACGCCACAACATCGGGGAAATCCCGCCCCAGCCGGACTCCATAAAGGAGGCCTTCACGGGCATATCGACGGGGAAGCCCGCCATCAGCAGGGACGACACAGCCCACGTGCTGTCGGTCATCAACTCCCTGAACCTGCGGAGGATATTCTAACATGAAAAAGCCCGGATGTTTGTGCAATTTTATATTGTTTGTCCTGCCCGGGCTTCTGCCACTCCCTGCTTCCGCCCTTGATCTGGATTTGTCCACCATACTGGAGACAAAGGCCGCCGTTGCCATCCCTACCGCCGAGAAAAAGGAGGATGACAGGAGGTGGGAGCTGCTGCAAAGCGAAGCCAGCGCAGAATTCAAGCTGGAGGCTTCGCAGGACAAGCATTCGGCATTCGCGGACTGCGGACTGCTTTACGATGCCGTCGGCGCGGGCAGCTCCGGGATTGCGCTGGATCAGGACGCTGATGAACACCACTTCTACTTCAAGCTCAAGGAAGGCTGGTATGACTACGACGGAGGCTTCTGGTCGCTCCGCGCAGGCCGGCAGATAAACGCCTGGGGAGCAGCAGACGGCATACAGGTCGCCGACGTACTCTGTCCCAAGGATGAGAGCAGGCTTTTCTCCTCCGACTACTCGGACAGCAGGATCGGCATAGATGCCGTGCGCCTGTCCTACAACGGGACGATGCTCAGCGCAGACGCATACTGGATTCCCATCTTTACGCCCAGCGTCCTGCCCCTCGAAAAAAAGAACCCCATACGGAGCCTGATAATGCCCTCTGCGGTAACGACGGAACTTATGGGAAAAACACTCAGCATAAAGATACGTGATTTTTCACAGGACGACATCGACAAGCCCGAAACGAACCTGAAGAACGCCGAATATGCGGGGCGCGTCTCCGCCTACACACCTTTCGCGGACTTCTCCCTCTACGGATTCTGGGGCTGGGACGATGAGCCCATAATCAGCTACGCCATAAGCAAGGTAAATAAATACGGACTGCCGTCAGAAATTGCCCTGTCAGGCCAATACAAACGGATGGGGATGGTCGGAGCAGACACATCGATTCCCATCGGCCCCCTTGTTGCACGGGCAGAGGCGGCTTTCTTCCCCGGGCGGTTCTTTGCCACTGATGCCGTCACCCAGCTCGTTGCTGGACAGGATGATCCCTACGTGCAGATGAACGAAATACGCTTTCTTGCAGGGCTGGACTTCATTGCCGGAGACTGGACGATTACCGGCCAGTACTACGGCGATACCGTCACGGACAAGAAGAAAAATGTTGACAGGAAAAGCTACATCCATCAGGCGACGCTCAACATAAGCAAGACCTTCCTGGGGGGCAACCTGGAGGTCGGTCTTGCAGGGATGATGGAGCTGAACGACTTCTCCTTCGTCGTACAGCCTTCCATCAGCTACAATGCGACCGACCAGCTGACTTTCAGCATCGGGGCGAATTTCTTCCGCCCCGGCCCCGACGAAGACGAGCCGGGGACTTATGGTGCATACGAAGATCTCAGCTGTGTTACCCTCGGGGCAAAGTTCTCGTTCTGAGCTAGGTTCTAAGCCATAAAGATGGAATCGGTCGATACACACATCGCAAACAGGTGCGCAGCGATGTACCTTAGAAAGGAAGAGGGCACACCTATACCGGCCGATATAGCCCCCTATACCGACCGATACGCACTTGAATACCGGCCGATATGCGTCCCGATAACGGACGGTACGTGTCCCGATAACGGACGGTACGTGCTCCGATAACGGCCGGTACGTGCTCCGATAACGGCCGGTACAACACCCCGATAACAGTCGGTCGTGCGAGTTGCCATTATCCTAGTCGAAAAAAGCCCCGGGCGGCAATTCGCCGGATTAGAAGCCTTTCTTCAGGTCGCAGCCGGCAATCTGCACGAGGAGGTCGCAGCCCTCGAAGCCGTAAGTCGCCTCGACTACGACGATGGCGAGCCTGTCCTCATACGGGCTTTTCACGCAGCCGCAGGCGAAAGCCTCCGGCCCCATGAACTCCCTGTCCGCAATGACTTTCTTGCTCCGTCCCTTTCCATCTGTCACGATGCAGGAATAGCTGGTCACGTTGAACATGTCATACATGAGTTTGCCGGTATCATGGCTCTCGATGGCCACGGACAGGGAAAGGCCGTCCGCGCGGTAGGGCAGGCTCTTGTATTCGCAGGGCGAGATGACGATGCCGTACTCAGAAAGCTTTTTGTCTATCTGGCTCCCGTAGTCCGCTATGAAACGCTTGTGCAGATCCTGCCTGAGCGTGTAATCGTCATCTGAGGGGGCCTTGAGCTCCCAGAGGATTTCGTCGCTCACAAGGTCCTGCACGACGAAGGACAGGTCTGTGCCGCCTTTCCCGTCCAGAGTCACTTCCTTCAGGAAAGCAATCTTTCCGTCCGGGGAGAAACCGACCAGACAGAGGGCACAGGAATCATAATAAGAGCAGGACAGGAAGGATTCACGCTCAGGAAGGTAACACGTAGGCTGGATGCGGGCCTGCTTCACGTCAAAACTGCTGATAGTCTGGACGGGGGTAGAAACAGCTGCTGCTGCTTCGGCAGGGGGCGGCGGAACGACAGCGACAGGGGCACTCTCCGCCTGGGAGCTGGCAGCTGCCTCCGACGAAGAACTGTCAGCCCTGTCCGTCTGTATCAGCTCCTGTGCGGAGGAATTTTCCTGTTTCTGCGTTCCTTCCTGCCGCCTGGCAGTACAGGAAGTACAAAGCAGGAGGACAGCCAGTATCAAGCAAATCGTTCTCATCACCCCTCCTATACGGACTACACCTTGAACAGATCGATCTGCGCGCCAATCTTGCCGATGGCGTTGTGAACCTGCGCGGATATGTCGGTGAGGGCCGTGCCGCTCTCGCTTATCTTCTTGGCACCGGAGGACATCTCGCTCATGCCGTCCTTCATCGCCGTAGAAGAGGCCTGCAGCTCATGCACTTCCTCAAGGATGAGCTTGTTGCCCCGGGACATCTCCTCGGAGGCGGTCTTGACCTCCTGGGTAGAATCGTTCATGCTCCTGAGGGCCTCGGTGATCTGCCGAGACCCGTGGTTCTGCTCCTCCATGGCGGCCTTTATCTGGATGACCAGCTGGTCGGTCTCCTTTATCTTCTCGGAGACGATGGAGAAGGAGCGGCTGGACGCGGAGGAAGCGGTGACGACATCCCCGATGGACTCCTTTATCTTGTTCAGCTGGTCTCCGATGGTCTTGGACTGGGCGGACGAGGTCTCGGAGAGCTTGCGGATCTCGTCGGCGACGACCGCGAATCCCTTTCCCGCCTCGCCCGCATGGGCTGCCTCGATGGCGGCGTTCATGGCGAGCAGGTTCGTCTGGGATGCGATGGAAGAAATCGCCATGTTCGCGTCCTGCAGCATCTTGCTCTG
>CADBRC010000204.1 GCA_902796985.1 uncultured Spirochaetaceae bacterium | reverse complement strand
TAGTCCGGGCCAATCGTAAAGTCCGTACCGGAAAGCTTCTTTACTCCCTCTATGTGCAGGACATTGCTTCCAATGCCCGCTATCTTCGCCCCCATCTGGTTCAGCATCTCGCAGAGATCCTGTACGTGGGGTTCGCTTGCAGCGTTCGTGATGTCGGTCCGGCCCTCAGCGAGGACGGCTGCCATTATCGCATTCTCCGTTGCTGTGACGGAGGCCTCGTCCAAAAAGAGGTCAGTGCCGACCAGCTTGTTCGCCGTAAACTCAAAGTGCCCCTCGGCGGAAATACGGGCACCCAGCTCCTCAAGCGCAAGGAAATGGGTGTCCAGCCTGCGCCGCCCGATGACATCACCGCCCGGGGGCAGCATGACCGCCTTACCCGTGCGGGCAACGAGGGGCCCCGCAAAGAGAATGGAGGCACGGATTTTCCGGCTCATCTGAGCAGGGATGGTACTGGAGTTTATCTGCGCTGCGTCTATCTTCCATGCATGCTCGTCAACTTTCTCCACACCCACGCCGAGCGCGGTGAGAATCTGGAGCATGACATTGGTGTCTTCTATGTCGGGGATATTCCGGAGAATCACCGGCTCCCTGGTCAACAGCGTCGCAGCGATGCAGGGCAGGGCCGCGTTCTTGTTGCCGCTCGCCGTGATGCTGCCTTTTATGGGGAATCCCCCTTCCACCTGGTACTCGTACATATCCCCTCCTATTGCCCTGCCCTTTTGTTCCGCCGCAGAGACAGGAGCCAAAGAACCAGCATCAGGGCAAGACAGCCCACGACCATGAGGGCACATAAAATCTGCCCGGTAGAGATGTCAAACAGGGAGCTGTTGCGGTAAATCGCATGGGCCTCTTCCCCTGCCGCAGCATTCACAGAAGACAGGCGGAATCCCAGGTCGGAATCCGGCTGCCGGAAATATTCGATTATGAAGCGGGCAACCCCATAGCCTATCGCATACATGCAGCCGACAAATCCGTCGAAGGGCTTCCGCTTTCTGAGGAACCAGAGGAGGGCAAAAAGGACGATTCCTTCAAAGAAGGCCTCGTAGAGCTGGCTGGGATGGCGGGGCAGGTTGACAAGCTTTTCACCCTCCTTTATGACCATGCCGCAGCGGGAAGCAAATTCCTGCACCCAGGGAAGGCTCGCGGAGAAAGTTTCGCCTGCCTGTCTCGCCCGGGGAAAAACCATGCCCCAGGAAACGGTGGTTATCCTTCCGTACAGCTCTCCGTTCATGAAGTTGCCGATTCTCCCGAATGTATAACCCAACGGGATAGCAGCGCACATAGCGTCAACCCACTTCCAGAGAGGCTTCTTGTGGACAGCGCACCAGAGGATCATCCCCAGGAGCCCCCCGATGAAACCGCCGTGGTAAGACATGCCGGCAAAACCGCTGAACTTGTGGGTCAGGGGGTCAAAGGGCCAGAAAATCAGCCAGGGTTTCTTCTGATAATCCCCGCTCGTGTCATAGACCAGGCAGGAGAATATCCTCGCACCCAGGAGCAGAAACACGATTCCCCAGGCGATGAAACTGAAGATGTCGTCCTCGCTCGCCTTATAGTCCGCCGTGTCCAGATCCCCGTCGCGCATCTCCTTCTTGAGGATGAGGAACGCCGTCGTGAATGCGAACACATACATGAGCCCGTACCAGCGGATGAGCCCGAGAATAGGCACACCGGGGAAAATCTCGGGCTGAATCCATCCGGGATACTCGATATATAATGGAAGAAAAAATTGCGAACCCTGCATTTTTAACCTTATTAGACTTTGTAGCCTTTCTTGGCCGCATCGACGAGCTTCTTCTTGAGCAAATTGTTCTCGTTGCGGAGCTGGGTCAACTCGTAGTGCTGCTGCTTGAGCAGCTCCACCAGTTCGCCCGTAGTCAATGCGCCGCTTCCCGTCAGCTCCTCGATGTAGGACATCTTTGCGGCGAAATCGTCGGTCGCCTCCTCGCTTGCAAGGTCGAAGGACTGGTCGGCGACCTGGGTCATGTCGTAGGCGGAATCGAAGGCAAGCGACTCCTCCTGCTTTATCTTCTCGGCTATGCGGTAAATAGCCTGCGCGATAACCGAATGAGGCTTGTAGATGATGACGGGCAGGCGGGATGAAAGCGCCTTGTCCTGCATCGTGTCGCGGTAGATGACCCCCAGATGCTCTATGTCCAGCCCCAGGAACTGCCGGCATGAATGCCGTATCTTTATGGCGCGGTCGGCATCCTTGGGATCGTCTATCATGTTCAATATGAGCCGGGGGCGGAACTTCTGCATGCGGGACTCAAACAGTTCAGCTCCCTGTTTGTCCACCTTTTTCAGCTCCTCAACAAGCCTGGGAATGTAGACCTTCTGCATGGCCTGCGAGTTGCACCGCATGTCCTCCAGGTATTTGTACGCAGGGCTGCCTTTCTTGAATGTATTGTACATCATACGGAAGACAACGTTCTTGAGGAAGAGGTAGCCGTTCAGGATTGCCGTGACAGTCGGGGCAGTGACAACGATGCCCTGCGGTGAGAGCAGGAACATATCGAGTATCGTCAGGTGGGTTCCCGCCCCCAGGTCCAGAATAAGGTAGTCCGCCTTTATGGAGGAAAACTCCCGGATAAGCTCATTTTTCTTGCCCGCCTTGAGCGAGGTCAAACCGGGAATCTCCGAGTCGCCCGCGATGAAGGAAACGTTCTCGTAGTCCGTCGGCTCTATCAGGTCCTTGAAAGTTCCCTGCCCCGAAAGGAATGTTCCGATTCCCTTTTTGGCAACGGTCTGGCCTATGACGAGGTGCAGGTTAGAAGCCCCCAAGTCCAAATCAGCAAGGACGACCTTCTTTCCCGACTGCCCCAAGGCTATGGCAAGGTTCGCGCTCAGAAGGCTCTTGCCCACACCGCCCTTGCCCGAGGCAACTGGTATTATCTGCATGGGAAAAATTGTATCATATTATAAAGAGTTCTACAAGATTTCCGGGAGGGAATAGACTTCCTCCACCCCGGAGACAAGGATTGCCCCCATGCCCATCCGGCGCGGCAGGGCAAGGTCTATATCACAGCGGTCTCCGACAGAGAGGCACTCCTCCACCACGGCTCCGGTCCTTTGTGCCGCAAGATGCAGCATCTCAACGGCAGGCTTGCTCTTCATGCAGGTGTCCAGACCGATTATGTCCGGCAGCCGGGAGGACACGCCCAGCACATCCAAAGTCTTCCTTGCGGCGGCAACAGGATTGTTCGTCACGCAGATAAGGTGGTACTCCCGGGCAAGTTCGTCCAGCACCCCGGCGAGCCTGGGGTCAGCTTTCAGGTACTTCTCCGGGAAAAGCAGGGTCTCACGCCAGCGGATACTCTCCTCGATGGAGATGCCGAACGAGAGGAGCGTATTGCCAAGGCTGATTTTGCTGCCTCCGTGTTCCGCCGCCCAACGCTTCCTGAAATCAAAGATTTCCTTCCTGACCTCATCCTCCGGCCTGCCCCGGATGTGAGCGAGGTGGCGTACCTGCGCATCCACCTGCTCGAAGACGTAGGCCGCGCTTGTATAGAGGGTTCCGTCGATGTCGAATATGATTGTCCTGAGAGGCTTTGGAATGGAATAAATCGTCATTTTCCGGCTACCGGTTAAAAGGCTTCCGGCTCGAAGCACCTGGCAACTGAATGGAAAGCCTTTGCTCCTTCCTGTACGGAGGAGAAAATCCCCATCCCCATGAACGCAAACACCGCATCCCCGATCAGCTCCGCATCACTGCATTCGGGAACGAGGACGGTCATTCCCGTGACGTTCGCCTTCATCTGGTTCCATTCGTCATTGGCCGCCTGTCCGCCGGTCACTGTCATGCGGTCGGGAATCTTCTGTTTTTTCTCCGCGGCAAGAGCAAGCAGCTTCTTAATTGAATCGCGCAGCTGCATCGCAGTCTGGAGCATCAGGTACTTGCCCTGATCGAATATCGCTTCCTGCCCGGGGTTATAGAGGCATGCATGCACCAGCTCCTCATACGTGATGTCGCCGAACCGCTGCTCCACCTGTGCCTTGAACTGGCTGAACCGTGTCCCGCTTTCCGGCAGGAGGACGCTTGCATTCCACAGACCGGGCACAACCGAGGGAAGGGTCCTGACCTCATCGCCCTCAAGCGGAATGTCCGTACAGAAGTTTATTCCTTCGCTGGAACCAGCCCTGTCGCAGAGAAGACCCGGCTCCAGCGTGTTTGTTCCGACCATCGCGCTGATGAAGTCCGGCGCGCCGCAGTAGACGGGAACACCGGCCTGGACGTTGGGAGCTATGTATTTCTTAATTTTACCCGCAAAGGTCCCGGGCGCAACGAAGGGAGGCAGCTTCTCCGCCTCTTTCTCCGTGAAACCGGCCTTGAGCAGGGATTCGGTTGTCCAGTATGCCTTGGAGTAGCGTTCTTCCGGCAGGATGGTCAGGTTCGCTCCGGTCAGCTTGTTGATAAGGTATTCGGGGCAGGAGTAGATGTAGCGGCTGTCCCTCCAGGCCCCGGGGTAGCGCCGCTTGAACTCCTTGATACGGGGGATAAAGAGTGAGCCGCTGTCGTCCCCGTCCTCGTCTTCCAGCTCATCGTCCCATGTCAGGGTATCGCCGCAGCCGTCGCCCCCAACGAGGGTCGGCCCGTTTCCGCTGATGCAGATGGCATCGACAGGACGGGAGTCCACCTGGTCGCAGATGTCGAAAAAGAGCTTTTCCAGCATGAAGGACCAGTCGCCTGCCACCCACTGGCTGCCCCTCATGAGGAGTTTCTTCCGGGTACGGGCAAGGACTTCCCCTCCGCTGCTTATGGCTGCGGCTTTCATGGAGGAAGTGCCTATATCTATGGATACGACCAGCTCAGACATTTGCCGCCGAAGCAACGGCCTCGACAGCCTCTTTCTGCTCCGCCGGGGTAGAAACTTTGATAAGCTTGTCGATTATCGTGCGGTTGTCCAGAAGGTCGCCCAAAGACTGCTGATGATGCAGACGGGTAATGACGTTGGCAAAGAGCCCGGAGACGTTCGTACTGATGTACCACTCCCTCTTGAGCAGCTCGGAGTGGTAGACGGCGTTCGTTCCGATTATCCGGTAGAAGAGTCCCTGCTTATAAGCCTCGTCGAACTGCTCGATGGCGTTTCCCGTAAAGAAGGGAAGACTGATTGCCGCGATGACTTTCGTAGCCCCCTGCTCGTGCAGGAAGGTCATCGCCTTGAGCAGGGTACCGCCCGTGCCGAGCATGTCGTCGGCAAGGAAGGCGACCTTTCCCTTCACATCGCCGAGCAGCTTGATGCTCTTGATGTTGGAATTCTTCGCGTCCTGGGTAACAACCGAATAATCCCGCTCCTTGTATATCATCGCGAGGGGCTTCTTGAGCCCGGTTGCATAGAACTTGTTGCGGTCAATCGCACCGGTGTCCGGGCTGACAACGACCAAATCCTCTTTGGTCAAGTCGACGGCTTTGGCAAGCTCCCTGATTATCTGGTAGGAAGCATGCAGGTTCTCGCAGTGGGTGTGGCTGAACGCATTGACAATCTCACGGGAGTGCAGGTCGAGCGTAATGATGCGGTCCACGTCCATGTTCTCATAGATGTGGCCAAGGAGGGCAGCGGTCAGACCTTCCCTCCCCTTCTTCTTGTGCTGGCGGCTGTAGGGATAAACCGGAAGGACGAGGGTAATCTGGCTGGCCCCCGCCTGGCGCACCGTGTCAATCGTAACAAGAAGGGCCATCACATGATCGTTGACGCTCAGGCGGAAAGTGTTCTTTCCGTCATTGAACGTTATGGGCTCATGGTTCTCAACGTCCTGGAAGATGAATACATCCTTCCCGCGTATGCATTCCAGAAGCTCGCACTTAAACTCGCCGTTCGCAAAGTAGGTGCAGCGGCTGTTTACCTTGAAGACCGGCGGCCTGTACTTGTCCGTCATTCCCCGGACGCAGAGGTCGCTCGTGTGCAAATCGTTGTCCAAGTTCATCTGCTGGACAACGTTCTCCTTGTCGATGCTGTATCGCTTGGAAATGACATCGCTCTTCAGCGAAAAGCGGTGCTTATACATGTGGCGGAGGTGAGTAATAACCTCGTTCGCAAAAGACTCACCGCCGGGACAAGCCACTACGGCGAGGGTGGTAGGTTCAGAATACGGCATTATTCCAATCTCCCTTAAAGACGTTAATTCATTCTATCAGCTTTCGGGAGGAGCGACAAGGGGGAAAGGGGTGTGGCAGGACTTAATAAGAGACCGACAGGGTAAAGATGAGGCCGCTGACGACAAGAGGTTCGTCCGGGGTGGAAGACCAGGAGACCTTGCCATTGCTGTAGGTCGCTCCGCCAAAAATATAGGGGACAGTCACGCTTATGTCCATGTGACTCAAGCCCGAGAACGTCAGGCTGGGAAGGACATAGCCCTGCTTGCTTATGGGATTATACCACCAGCGGACAGCGGGAGAGAAATCAGTGCCCATCGCATGAGACCAGCCGAAGGTCACGCCGACGTCGTGGGTCATCTTGTCGCCCTCCGTTTTGTCTGGATCGTAGGTCATCTGGTACTCGGCGGCAATGCCGAACTTGCCCCAGGCATTGGTCTCTATCATACGGCTCACGCCCCCGACGAAGCGCATGTACTCCAAATCCTTGGGGTTTCCGGGGTCAAAGTGAGTCATGCCCCAGAGGTTCAGGTGGTTCTTGAATATGTCGATAGTCAGGGACGCACCGACGGCAGGATGCATATAGAACCTGTCGCTCGTCGCCCACTTTCTTCCGAACAGCTCCAGGGATACGGGACCTATAGGGTACTGTACTCTGGCGGCTACGGACAGGTTGTCCTTGGAGATTTCCTCTCCAATCGCATACATCGCAACCCCCTGAATCTCGCCTTTCCAGATTGGCAGTGTCAGTATTGCGTCAAACCGCTCCCCTGTCGCCGTTTCATCCGTATAGGGATTGACAATCCTGCCATCCCCCCGGTCATCAAGGATGTTCGAGTCGAAAATCCGCGAATTACCCCATCCGGTACCAGTTTTTCCGGCCTTGATGAAGAGCATATCGTTCATGATGTAGTCGAAGTAGAGGGTCGTCATGTTAAAATTGAACGACGGAAACTCGCTGTAGAAGCTTCCCCTGACGGCCATATCCTCAAAGGGCTTCGCCGTGAAGCCAAGAATATTAGACATTGTAGCAAAGGGGGAGAGATGCCCCTCCGGGAACAGCTGGAAGCTCAACCCGCCGCTTGCAGTGAGGCTGCCCCACCACTCGAATTTCTTCTCGTCGGACGTACCCTTGGACGGGGAGTCCGTTACCGGGGTAGACTCAACGCCTTCCACATCCTCGGCATCGTCAAACAAGCCCCACAGCCCGTTGTCTTCTGCCCCCCCCCAGTCATCCCAATCAGACGCCTCATCGGAAGAAGACAGACCGTCAGAAGCTTCGCCGGCAGCTGCCGTTTCGTCAGCTCCGGCTGACGAAGCCACGCTGCCATTCCCGGGAGTCACAGACCAATAGTCGGGATAGCCCGGATCCAGGCCGCCGTCATCCCAGTCGCTCGTGTCGCTGTAGATTCCCTCGCCCGAGTCCGCGTCAAAGGATGCATCGACCGTCGCCGGGGCAGAAGCCCAGAAGCGCGTATCGCTGTATATGCCATCCCCGGCATCAGCATCGAAATTACGTGTGTCGCTGTAAATTCCCCAGCCGGAGTCCGGATCAAAGGACTCGGCCACGAGGGCAGATACAAAAAGCAGAGCACTCGCGGCGGCAAATCCTGCTCTGAACAAGCTTCGGCTGGGAACGAACATTACTTGCTCATCATCTCAACGTATTTCTTGGTAAATACGCTGTCCTTCTGCTTGTCGAACGAGATGTTGGATATCGTAATCTGCGTCTGCTCATACTGCATCTTCCCGTTGATTTTCTTGCCGCGGAGATTGTCAACGACCACCATCTTGCTGGGAACCGAATGGTTCTTAAAGATCTGGTAGGAAGGTATGGCAGTGGTGCGCAAAAGCTGCCCGGAAAGGCTGTAATCTTCTTTCATGCGGATGAGGCCGTCAGCCTCCGTCACCCACAGCTTGATTGTGGGGTAGTTGACGTTCTTGCTGGTCGCGGTAAGCGTGAGCTGCACGCATTCCAGCTTGCCAACCTTTGTCCTCTCGGCCTTGTCAACCTTGTAGTTCTTGCTGTAGTGCTGGGGAGTAAAATCTGCCGGAGTCGCGTTGGTACCGCCGACGCTGTCCTTGGAGGACGTAAACACGAACTGGCGGTCGGAGGGGTCGTAGAACCAGATGTTGTTGTCAAACTGGACGTAGCCCTTACCCCTGTCCTTCTCCGGACCGGTGATGAGAATCGTGTATGCATCGGAGTCATCACGCCGGTACATGACGACCGTTGTCGTGGACTTTCCCTGCCCGGGCTTTTCCTGCACGAGTGAATAGTTCGCGCCAAAGTCCGTCCCGTAGAACGAAGTCGAATCATCGACCTTCTGCAGGAGGGCTTTCGCGTCAGACGTAGAAAGGTCTGCTGCAAAAGCCGTTCCGGCAAGGACAACGGCAGCTATTACAAATATCGATTTAAAAACACCCTTTTTCATTTTCTTCTCCTCTTGAAATGTGGTTGTCAGTTTGTTCATGCCGTCGTTGCCAGTGCACCCACCGGACTTATGTGTACGGCATTACGAATAGTAAACAACGTTGTGGAAATCGTAGTTACAATCACAATCAAAAAGAGAGAGACAGATTTCACTATATTTATGGAAGGAACCAGATGGCTCTTCGTCAGGAATATCTCAAAGGCGGAGACAAAGGACATGTTCATGCAGGACAGGCCCCATGTCCCCAGCAGGGCAAAGACAAGCCCGAAGAGGAAGCCCAGGACAAGCAGATAGAAAGACTCCGTCATGAAAACCATGCGGACCCCCAGGTGCTTCATGCCGAGGGCACGGAAAGTTCCTATCTCGGTCGTGCGCTTTATGACGATGATGCGGTAGGTACTGCCCATCCCCACGCCGATTATCACGAGGAGGATGAGGATTATCAGGTCAACGACCGCCTTGAGCGCATCTATGATGAACTGCAAGTCCTTTATGTTGGAGTCAAGGGGAATCAGGCCATAGAGCTCCCCGTTCGATGCGTCCCAGTCGTGGATTGCATCGCGGAAGTCGTCCTTGTCGTCCGTCAGAGGAAACATGTTGTAGACAGCCTCAAGCCTCTTCTGCAAGCCCACTATGTCCTTCCTGGCAAAATCCCTGCCCGGGAAATATACGCTTATGCGGTTCACATAGCCCTGCCCCCTGTCAATCAGGGCCTCCAGGGCCTTTATGTCCACGTATGCCGTATACGTACCGAATACGCTCGAATCACAGAAAATCCCCTCGATTATGGCCTCCCCGGTGTTGGTATAGCCATCATCGGTGGTCGTCTGGATCGTCAGCGAGTCCCCGGCCTTCGCGCTCAATTTATCGGCAAGAAACTCAGAAATCAGTATCCCGTTCCTGCCGTCAAGCTCCTCTATGCCGCCGGACGTAATGTTCAGTCCCGACAGCAGGTTCCTCTCCGCGTTGAAGTCCACCCCTCGGAACTGCCAGAGCCGGGTCTCTACCCCTTCGAAAATCAGGGTGGAAGAAGTCGCATCGCAGTCTATCCGCTTGTAGAACTCCGCGTCCTTGTCAATAAGGGAATCAAGCATCGCAATCTTCCCGTCCACGTCGGGAATGCCGGCCGTTCTGAAGAAGCCGCCCCGGAAAACCAAATCTCCTCCATAATATATGAGGGATTTGTCCCGGATGGACTTGAGCATGCCGTCAGTCGAGAAGACGACCATCAGCATGATGGCGCATCCGACGGTGCAGACCGTAAAGAGCGACACGTACTGCTTCTTGTTATAGAGCAGGGTCTTGAGAGCGAGCTTGCTGTAGAAGCCCAGGGCCTGTAGGATTCGTTTCATATCTGCCCCCTCATGGCGACTATGGGGTTGGCCTGCATGGCAATGCGGACGGGAAAGTACCAGCCTATCAGGGTCAGGGCCGCCGACACCCCCATGCAGAGGGATATGTTGGACGGCAGGAGGACGCAGCGGAGCGAGTTGCCCCCGAAAAGCTGGATCAGCAGGGAGTTGTGCAGTTCTATCTC
>CADBRC010000203.1 GCA_902796985.1 uncultured Spirochaetaceae bacterium | reverse complement strand
GGGTAGCGCAGCTTCGAACCAAAGGGTCGGCTCACTCTGTAACTAAGCCGACACGTCCGTTATTTAAATAAGGTAAAGTTGGAGGCCAATCAATATGTTTTTTTCGAGGGTTTCAAAGGTGGCGGCATTTGCTTTTCTTTCTCTATTGACACAGCTGGCGTCGGTGCTTCCTCTGGGGGCGCAGTCGGCTTCCGCCGGCGGGACAGCCGGGGCGGAGGAGGGCTTCCGCGTCATTTCCATGATCCCTTCGGGCGAGCTTCCCTCACAGGTGAAGTATCCGTCCATACAGGTGCAGTTCTCTCAGCCGGTCGTCGCGCTCAAGGCGCTGGGCAAGCAGTCCTCCACTTCGGAATACCTGACGATCGAGCCCAAGCTGAACGGCGTGTTCCGCTGGAAGGGGACGAGCATCCTCAGCTTCGACAGCACGGACGAGGTTCCGCCCCAGAAGGAATACAAGATAAAGGTCAGCCCCAAGGTCAAGTCCGTCAAGGGAGAGACCATAACGGGACAGCTGGAGTTCGGCTTCCACACCGAGGAGCTCAAGCTGACCGCCGTCCGCCCCGCGTATGCGGAGTACAAGGAAGGCCAGTACGTCAACACGTCCAGCGTCCCGCTTGAGGCCGCCCGTGACATCGGCGTGTTCTTCAACTTCCCGGTCAATTGCGCGGTCGTCAAGGACTACCTGACGGTGACGGATTCCAGCGGGGCGATCCTGCCGTTCACCGCCGCGCAGGACAAGAAATCAGATAAGAACTCGAAGGATGAGAAAAACTTCATCAGGCTGACTTTGGACGCCCAGCCCGCAGAGGACACGGACATCATCGTGACGCTCAGGAAGGGCGCGGTGGCGGACAAGGACTGTTACCCCACGTCCGCCGACCGGCAGAAGAAGTTCCACACCCTCGTCAAATTCCGCATCACGAACGTGGACTGGCAGATGAACCGCCGGGACGACACGGACGACTGCCCCGTGTACGTCAGCTTCTCCGCCCCGCTCAAGGAGGGGAGCGAGGAGGAGCTTGCGCGGCACATCTCCACTTCGCTCGGCACGGGCATAACGAAGGACAATCTTTCCGTCTCCGGCAACTTCCTCACGATCTCCAAGCTCGGGGTCAAGTACGGCGACAAGTACAAGCTCTCCATCGCGAAAAGCCTCTGCGATATATATGGAAGGAAACTGGACAAGGATTACAGCTACGACATAACCGTGCCGCCCGCGGGAAGCTTCGCGATCTTCCAGAATTCAGGCTTCAAGGCGCTGGAGGCGAGCGCCAGTCCGAACATCACCTTCTACCATCAGAACATCAAGGCGGGATCCTACTATAAAGTGGAGCCGCTGACTGGCGGAAACGGGGGCAAGCCGTCCACCTCTTCCAAGAGCTTCACGCTCGACCCCTCGCGCATTCAGCAGGACAAGAGGATTACGGAGCGGGTGGACCTGCGGCCCTTCCTGGAGGAATCCGGGGGCATCTACCACGGCGCGGTCAAATTTACCGCCCACATCGTCTATGAGTACATACAGACCTGGGGTGCGGACAAGGGCAAGCCCCACGCGGAGGAGCTGGACAACGAGCAGGTCCTGCAGGTGACCGATCTGGGAGTGACCGCCCGCTACGCCTACAACAAAGCCGTCCTGCTCGTCACGAGCCTGAAGGACGGGAAGCCCGTCGCGGGGGCCGACGTGAGCGCGTATTTCATCCCCTGGACGAGCTACGACAGGCAGGAGGAGATCCTCACCGGCAGCCACAAGGCGATTGCGACCGCGAAGACGAACAAGGACGGCATCGCCGAGTTCGACTTCTCTGCGGGCGGGGACAGGAGCCTGCTCGACACGAGCGACGGCAAGGGCCTGTACTTTGAGGCAAGGACTTCCGATGACCGCGTGATATACGCCCTCGGCTCTTCCTACGGCATTGTCCGCTACAATCAGGAGCAATACACGAAGGCCCTGATCGAGGAGCCCGATGAACCGGAAGAGTCCGACGGGAACAGCTACAAACGGATGGTGGCATACGGCTTCAGCGACCGGAAGCTCTACAAGCCGGGAGAGACCGTCTCCTTCACTTTGATTGACCGCAACCTGCTCCGCGACGGACGCTATGAGACCCCGTCCGGGAATGAGGCGAAGTACACGATGCAGCTGACCGACGGCGGCTGGCGGAACCCCAAGGTCTATTTCACGCAGGACGGGACGCTGGACGACGAGGGCATGATGAGCGCGGTGATGAAGCTCCCCGACGACATCGCCCCCGGAAGCTACACGATAACCTACAAGCGGAAGTGCGGTACGGGAGCGTCCGCAAGCGAGCAGACTTACAACGAGAGCATAGACGTGCAGTTCTTTGAGAAGCTGCGCTTCGAGGCTTCCACGAGCATAGCCGACTTGACTTACTTCAAAGGCGACACGATTTCCGCCGACGTACAGGCGAGCTACCTTGGCGGCGGCAGCATGGGAGGGGCTTCCACCCGCTCCTACTGGTCGAGCGATGTCGGTTACTTCCAGCCCAAGGGCGACGACTACCGGGGGATGTCATTTACCCCGCTGGAGCATATCATCTGGCACAACTGGCACGGCGACGAGAACGGCAGTCTGGACGCGGACGGCAAAGTGTCCTCCAGCCACAGCACCAAGGATGACGGCTTTGACGGCTTCCCCCGCAGCTACACGATAGAGACCCAGATAAGCGACAGCGGGAATCAGGCGGTGCGGACGACCGCCGGTGTCCTGGTGCATCCCGCCCGCTTCTACCTCGGAATAGGCGGCGCGAGCAAGGGCGGCAGGAAGCAGTCCGGCTTCCCCAAGAAGGGCGAACAGGTCAGCTTCCAGTATACGGCGATAGCCCCGCTGGAAAAGCTGCCGTCCGCGCGTGACCGGGGCAAGAACACGAAGATAAAGATGGAGCTGGTGCACGAAAGCTGGAAGAGCGTGCAGGAGATGAACTCCCGTGGCGTGGACAGCACCCGCTGGGTGCGCGAGCTTGTCACGGAGGAGGAGAAGGAGCTTTCCTTCCCGTCATCCGCCAAGCCCGCGAGCTTCACCGTCAAGCCCAAGGAGGGCGGGGTATACAAGCTCCGCCTGTCCGCGACGGACGGAGACGGCAACAGCGTCGTCAGCGAGCGGAGCTTCTACGTCATCTCAAGCGACTGGTACTATAGAGGAAACAACGGCGATGCGATAACGCTCAAGACGGACAAGGAGGAGTACAATGTCGGCGACAGCGCGAGCATTCTTCTGGAGTCTCCGCTGGAGAAGGGCAAGTACCTTGTCTGCGTGGAGCGTGAGAAGCTGATTTCCCACAAGGTCATCGACATAGATTCGCCCGTCTCGGAGATACAGATTCCGATAGAGGAAAGCTACGTCCCTGTCGTATACGTCTCCATCTCCTCATTCAGCGAGAGCGGCGGCAAGACCGGGGCGGAGGAACTGACGCACAGCGTCTTCGGCGTGACGAGCCTGAACGTCAGCACCAAGAGCCGTACGATCGACGTGGAGATCCGCGCCGACCAGAAGTGTTACGAGCCGGGCGGGAAGGTGACGCTGACCCTCCGGGCGACCAAGGACGGCAAGCCCGTACCCAACGCACGTATCGCATTGCAGGCCGTGGACCGGGGCGTGCTTGATCTGATAGACTACCACGTGGAGAATCCCGTGGACCGCTTCTATGCCCGCTGGCTCTTCAACAACGGGGCTTCCGGCGGAGACTCCCGCTCCCTCCTCGTCGCGCAGGAGGAGGAGACGGAAGAAGCCGAGGCGGATATGGCCATGGCCACCAACGGCATGCGGATGTACAAGTCTGCGGCGATGGCTGACGCGGCGATGATGGAGTCTGCCGTCGAAGGGGGCGGGGCCGCCAGCGCGATGAAGGTACGCAAGGACTTCAACTCGACCGCCTACTACAACGCGTCAATCGTGACCGGAAAGGACGGCAAGGTGACCGTCACCTTCAAGCTGCCCGACAGCATCACCGCATACCGGCTGACTGCGGTCGCCGTGAAGGCGGACTGCTTTGGCCGGAGCGAGGACGAGATAGATGCGGCGGAACCGCTTTCCGCCCGGCCCGTCCTGCCCCGCGTCCTGCGCCTTGATGACGAGGGCGAGGTCGGTCTTACCATCTCGAACCTCAAGTCCTCAGCCAGCGAAGTCAACGTGAAACTGGAAATCAGGGAGGGCGTCGAGGCTTCCGGCGAGGAGCAGGATTCCGATTCCGTCCAGAAGCTTCCCGGCAAGGCCGCCGTAAAGGGCAAGGATGCCAAGAAGCTCAAGGTCGCGAGCAATACGACCAAGCCCCTGATGTTCAGCATTCAGGCCCAGCAGCAGGGCTGGATCACGCTCGTGTTCACGCTGACGGGCAAGGACATAAACGAGCAGATCGTGCTCCCG
>CADBRC010000202.1 GCA_902796985.1 uncultured Spirochaetaceae bacterium | reverse complement strand
GAGGAACTTTCAATGGCAGACTACAAGGGAAAGGTCCTGCTCATCGTGAACACGGCAACCGGCTGCGGCTTTACGCCCCAGTACGAAGAACTTCAGAAGATCTATGAAGATTTGCATGACAGGGGTCTTGAAATTCTGGACTTCCCCTGCAATCAGTTCGGCAACCAGGCACCCGGAGACAACGAAGAAATCCACACGTTCTGCAAGGGCAGGTTCGGCATCACCTTCCCCCAGTTCGCGAAGATTGACGTGAACGGTGACAATGCCCTCCCCCTGTACAAGCACCTTACGTCCAGCACGACCTTCGAGGGCTTCGGCAACAGCAAGGCGGGCATTGCGATGACAGCGTTCCTCAAGCTGAAAGACTGGAACTACAAGAAGAGCGGGGACATAAAATGGAACTTCACCAAGTTCCTGATTGACCGCGAGGGCAACATCGTGAAGCGCTACGAGCCGACTGCTGACATGGCAGACGTACGGGCCGGCATTGAGAACATCCTGTAGCCCGGACGGAGATATCGCGTATGCCAGGAGATTATGACGGCCTTTTGCTGTCGAACCAGCTGTGCTTTCCCCTGTATGCCTGCTCCAAAGAAATCGTGCGGCGCTACAAGCCCATGCTCGACGAGCTTGACCTTACCTACACCCAGTACATCACGATGATGGTCATGTGGGAGAAAGAGACGGTGAACGTCAAGGAGCTGGGGGAACGGCTTTTCCTGGACTCGGGCACGCTCACGCCGCTGCTGAAAAAGCTGGAGACAAAGGGCTACATCAGCAGGGAGCGGTCCGAGGAGGACGAGCGGAACCTCATCGTCAGGATAACCCGGAAAGGCATGGCCCTCCGCGACTGGGCAAAGAGCGTCCCGGTCAAGATGGCCTCCTGCGTCAGCCTGAGCGCGGATGATGCCGCAACTCTCAAGCGGATACTGGACTCCATGCTGAGACAGTTCGGGAGCGGAAACTAACGGCTCCCGCTCCGTCCTTGCACACCGCCCCGATTTCCTGTATCATATATGACTATGAACGAACTGATACTGAAATACGGGGTCAACCCTAACCAGAAGCCCGCGAGGGTCTTTGTGGAAAACGGCGACCTGCCCATCACCGTAGTGAACGGGCGGCCCGGATATATAAACCTGCTGGACGCGCTCAACGGCTGGCAGCTGGTCAAGGAGATGAAGGAGGCAACCGGCCTTCCTTCCGCGACGTCATTCAAGCACGTGTCCCCTGCCGGGGCGGCCTGCGGCAAGCCCCTGTCCCCCATATTGCGCCGGATTTATTTCATCGACGAGGGAACGGAGCTCTCCCCCCTTGCCTGTGCCTATGCCCGCGCCCGCGGTGCAGACAGGATGTCCTCGTTCGGGGACTTCATCGCCCTGTCAGATAACTGTGATCTCGCGACCGCCCTCCTGATAAAAAAGGAAGTCTCCGACGGCATCATTGCTCCCGGATATGACGCAGACGCACTGGAAATCCTCAAGGCAAAGAAGAAGGGCGGCTACTGCATCATCCAGGTCGACAAGAATTACACCCCGCCGGAAATCGAGCGCAAGCAGGTCTTCGGCGTGAGCTTCGAGCAGGGGCACAACTTCATCAAGCTGGACGCAGACTGCCTGAAAAACATTGTCACCAGGAACAAGGACCTTTCCAAAGAAGAGATCGACAACCTCCTTGTCTCTCTGATCATCCTGAAATACACTCAGTCTAACTCCGTCTGCTACGTTAAGGACGGACAGGCAATCGGAATAGGTGCAGGACAGCAGAGCCGCATCCACTGCACCCGTCTGGCCGGAGACAAGGCCGACAAGTGGTGGCTCCGCCAGAGCCCCCGCGTGCTTGACCTTCCCTTCATCGACGGCATAAAGAGGCCCGACCGCGACAATACGATTGATGTATACACCGGCGACGATGCAGACGATGTCCTGCGTGACGGCGAATGGCAGAAGTTCTTCAAGACCCGGCCCGCCCCCTTCACGCGCGAGGAGCGCCTTGCCTGGATCAGGCAGAATACAGACGTAGCCGTTGGAAGCGATGCCTTCTTTCCCTTCGGCGACAACATTGAGCGTGCCCACCGGAGCGGAGCGCGTGTCATCGCACAGCCGGGAGGTTCCGTCCGCGATGACGATGTTATCGCCGCCTGCGACAAGTACGGCATAACGATGGCATTCACTGGAATCAGGCTGTTCCATCATTAAAAACAAAGGCTGTCGCCTTTGTTTTTAATGATAACAAGCATTGGGACGCGCTGCGGCCCAATGCCTGCGGATTTCTTTGCAAGCTATCGCCTTTGTTTTTAATAACGAGCTTTGGGATGCACTGCGTCCCAAAGCCTGCAGTTTTTTCATGAACCGATAACAATATGTACAACTATATATTCTTCGACTTCGACGGAACGCTTTTCGACACATCGGAGGGCGTATTCAAGTCTTTCGACCGCGTGGCGGAAGCCTACCACATTAAGCTTGCCGACAAGAGCATCTACAACACAATGATAGGCCCGCCCCTGCGCGAGAGCTTTACCCGCGTCTTCCACTTCAAGGAAGAGGAACTTGCCCCTGCAATGGCAGTCTACCGTGACTACTACCAGAAGCAGGGGATGTTCGAGGTCCGTGCGTACGACGGCATCGTAGACTGCATCAAGGCTCTCCGTGCGGCGGGTAAGAAAGTCTACGTCGCAACAAGCAAGCCCGAGGTCTACGCCAGGCAGATTCTGGAGAAACAGGGGATGCTGGACCTGTTCGACTTCGTGGGCGGAAGTGATCTTGCGGAAAAGGACCGGGTCAACAAGGTGGACATCATCAACTACGTGCTGGAGAGCGAGGGGTTGACTGACCGTAAGGCTGAATGCATCATGGTCGGCGATACCCACTTTGACATGGACGGAGCTGCCGGGGCCGGACTGGACACCATAGGCGTACTGTACGGATTCGGTTCCCGCGAGAGTCTGGAGGCATCCGGGGCCAAGATCATTGTCCAGACCCCCGCTGATGTAGCACAGGTGCTGCTGAAAAGGAGCTGACACGAACAGTCTGCACATGCAGCAACTCACATGGAAGGACGGACATACCTCGCGATAGACCTGAAATCCTTTTATGCCTCCGTTGAGTGCGTGGAACGCGGTCTGAATCCGCTCACGACGAATCTTGTTGTCGCCGATGAGTCCCGCACGGAGAAGACCATCTGCCTTGCGGTAACTCCGACGCTCAAGGCTTACGGGCTTTC
>CADBRC010000201.1 GCA_902796985.1 uncultured Spirochaetaceae bacterium | reverse complement strand
TGTATCCCTAAGCGAAGAGGCCCTCTCCGTTTACAAGAATGCGGATTTTGTTGTTTGGCCTGAGACAGCCATAGTCCCCCCGATTCTCTATCATTATACGTCCCGCAGCGACACAGCCCGCTTTAATGCCGTCTCCTCTGTCCTGGGGCTCATGGTACGGAACCAGGCGTGTTTCATCATCGGCAACCAGCATATTGACGGGGAGGGGGAAGACTGCAATGCAGCGCTGGTTTTTGACCGAAGGAAGAACAAAATTGTGCCGCCTGAGCCGGAGCTGTACGTCAAGCAGCATCTGGTTCCTTTCAGTGAGAGCCTTCCGTTTTATCCCGGATTCAGCTTCCTGTATGACCGTGCTTTCCCTGACAGGAGCTTCTTGTGGAAGGCCGGGGACAGCGTGAAGGTCTTTTCCAGCCGGGGCATCTCCTTCTCGGTTCCCATCTGCTTTGAGGACACCTTCGGGAGCCTTTGCTCCCGCTTCGTCAGGAACGGGGCTGAATGCCTTTTCAACATAAGCAACGACTCCTGGGCGGCATCTTCAGTATGCCAGCGGCTGCACCTTGCCATGTCCGTCTTCCGTGCTGCCGAGAACGGGGTTCCGGTCCTCCGCAGTACGGCGAGCGGTGTCACCTGTGTCATAGACAGGGAGGGCAGGGTAGTGGAGCAGCTGGACGACTTCTCGGAGGGCTTTCTGGGCAGGAAGATATCCGTTCCCGTCAACCGGCGGCCGTACCCCTATACAATGCTCGGTGACTGGTTTGCCATCGTGGAGCTCTGCATCCTCCTGAGCCTTGCGTTATCCGCACTTTTGAAAAAACTTCTTGAAGCGGTTGCAAGGCGCAGGCAAAATAAGGTACAATAAGAGATATGGCAAAAGACATCAGTGCGAACATGACCGAATTCGGCGAGGGAACGGTTTTTGAAGGGGAACTTTCCTTCACTGATACCCTGATTATAAGCGGCAAATTCTCCGGAACCATAGAGGCAACCGGTGACCTCCAGATAAACAAGGGTGCCGAATGTGACGTGAGCGGGATAAAGGCAAAATCCGTCGTTGTATACGGCAAGGTCGAGGGCGACATAGACGGCAGGGACAGGGTAGAGCTGTGCAAGGGATGCTCTGTCAGGGGCGACATCAAGACCTCTGCTCTGCGCATTGCTGACAATGTGGAGTTTGACGGGAGCGTGTCCATGGTGGACAGCCCCGCTGACTGCTACGACAAGCTTTTCTTGTCCGCCTCCGATGAGTTCAAGAAAGCCCTCGTCATGAAGACGAACTGATTAAAGGGCATCTCGAACACTCGCTTTCAACGATTTTTCGAGATGCCGTCGAGTCCTAAGTCGCTACAATAGCGCGACTTAGGACATCGCACTTTCAGGCTCATTCTGTACTGGATTCTTCATGGGCCGGCAAGAAGAACGGCGGCCGGAGAGCCGCCGCTGCTGTTCCTGTCGGCCTAGCGTATGTCCACTACAGTGACGTTTCCCGCATTGTCAACCGTCAGGTCCACCTTGACCGTGTGAACGGTGCTGGATTCGTCCCAAGGGCGGCGGTAGATGAAGGTTGCGGTCGTGCTTCCTTCCCGGACACCCTTGAAGGTATACTGCTGTCTTCCGCCGTATCCTACCATTCCTTTCGGATGGTTTTTGCTGACATATTCACTGGATTTTTCCTCGACGATTCCCTCCTCGTCCAGGACGTAATCCCATGAAAAACCTGTGGTCGCGTTTGCATCGAAAGATATACTCGCCGTGTTTCCGTTCTCCACGGCCTCCATACCCGTTCCCTTCTGGGATTCCGGGACCGGCACCTTTCTTCCGCCCGCGACCCTGCCGCTTGCGCATGAAGCAATAAGAAGTGCCATGATGATGGGGACTGTTCCTACAGCCGCTTTTTTCATAACTAGCCTCCGTACATTAAATAGGCTCTGTCATGAAGCCATACCGTAAGGCATGGATTCCCACTATACAATGAGTAAAACCTGCTCGTGGGGAAGCAGGTAACGTCCGCAAACGCGTTAAAACATATTTTTATAGATGTTTCCTGCCAGCGGCAAAAGCTTTTCTTTGCTGTTCATCTGAGGGGAGTCGGTTACGGTCTCGAAAAGCTCCTTGAGGATGGTCCCCATGACTTTCCCGGCAGGTATGCCTATGGCCATGAGGTCACTGCCCTTGACGGCGAGATCCTTGAGTGAGAGGGCGGTCTCTGATTCCTCCACCTTCCGTACCCTGTCCTGCAGCTCCAGGAGCAGCCTGAACGCGGGCGAACCTGTGACCATCGGGGTGTTGTGCTGCCCGTAGTTGTCGGACAGGCGGAGCGCGATAAGGTCATCGAAGTTCTCTGTGCCCACCCGGATGATAAAGCGGCGGACTGCGGCATCCGACCAGTTTTCCTCGTAGTGGAACATGTGTTCCTTTACCAGGTGGCAGACCTTGTCTATCATAGCCCTGGGGAATTTCAGATGCGTCATTGACGCACGGGCTTTCTCCTCGGAGACGGACTCGTGCCCGTGGAAGTGGATAATCTCGTTCCCGCCGACGGTTTCCGTGGTCCGTGCCTCGGGCTTGCCGATGTCATGGTAAAAGGCTGCGAGCGTCACCGCAAGGGAGTCGTGCGGAAAGTCCACCGTCCGCGAGCCGTCCGTCGCGTAGAAGAGGTGGTCTGCCACGTCAAATTCATGGAACCCCCGTGCGTCTGCCTGGGTACAGCCCCGGCAGGGGGTGAATTCCGGGATGAACAGGGCCATGATGCCGCTTTCTTCCAGCAGGCTGAGGGCGGCGGAAGGCTTTTTCGTCTGGAGGGCCTTGCACCACTCGTCGCGGAAGCGTTCCACCGAGACACCGGCTGTCTTCTTGAGAATTTCGGGATTGGAAAGGGCCTTATGTGTACTTTCTTCTATAGAAAAGTCGAGCTGGGAGGCGAATCGGATTGCCCTGACCGGGCGCAAACCGTCCTCCCCGAACCGCTCCAGGGGATTCCCGACAGTCCTGATGAGGCGTGCCTTTATGTCCGCCCGCCCGTCGTAGGGGTCGACTATTCTGCCGTCTGCGAGGTCAGCCGCAATTGCGTTCATCGTGAAGTCCCGGCGTGACAGGTCTTCCTCTATCGTCTTGGCATAGCTTACGCTGTCAGGATGCCGGCCGTCGGAGTAGCCCGCTTCTGAGCGGAAAGTCGTCGTTTCTATCTCATGGCCGAATATGCGGATTGTCACCGTTCCGTGGGCTATGCCCGTGGGAATCACGGAGCGGAATATTTTCATCACCTGCTGCGGGGTTGCGTCAGTCGCGAGGTCCCAGTCATGCCCCTCGCGCCCCAGAAATATGTCCCGGACGGCTCCGCCCACCAGGTATGCCTTGAAGCCGTTCGTACTGAAAATTCTGTTTACCCTGACAAGCTCGTCAGGGATTCGAATCCTGTCTGAAGAAAACATTGCGGGATACAGTATAACGGACAATCGCCTGAAAGTCTATCTTTCCACGGCCTTTGCCGTGTAGGAGACGGTCTTTGCCTTGTAGAATTTAACTGCGGGGGCTTTGTAGCCGTCCGCGTTCAGCCCGGCCTTGCGGCTCAGGCGGCGCAGGAAGTCTTCCTTCGTGTAGCCCCGCTCCGGGGCGAGCGATGCCTGCAGGAGGGTCTCCCGCCGGGAAGGATCCTCCGCTCCCGGATTGACGAGCAGGAGGGAGTCCAGCCCGGGAATGAAGTCATCATAATCCGCCATCGGCTCCCAATATGAGAAAAGAGATATGTTGATGAAAAGGCCGTCCAATTCCTCGGGCCGGATGTAGTCGTAGCGGGGGTCCCGCGCGGCCTCCCAGCTCGCATATCCTGCTCCGGCTTCTGCGTCTCCCCGGGCAAAATCCAGCCCGAAGTAGAGGGCAAGGCAGCCCCGGTCCTCTGTTGCCGTACGGTAGCGGACGGCTATGCCCCGGCTCCGCGGATCATCGAAGGCGCAGCGGCTTGCGGGAGGGGGAGGGAGGGGCTTGCCGGAAAAATATGCTTCCAGTGCTGCGAGCGCGGTACGGTGCAGCTGCTCCAGTTCCTCTTTTTGCGCGTAGGGCACAAGTGCTGTTTCTCGTGCACGCCGGTCCTGCATGGCCTGCAGGACTGTGGCGGTCATACCGTCATCCGGGGCGTAAGCGGCGACTCTCTTGCGGGCGAAAAGCTCCTGTATGGCGGGCGGGGCGTTCAGCCAGAGGTAAGCACCCCGGTAGAAGCCGCACCGGTAGCCTTGGAAAAGCCCTGGCTCGTCCTTCCAGCGGTCAAAGGCCGCGATGTCTTCCCGGCTTTCCTCCTTCTCGCCGAAAGCTCCGCTTGTAAAGAGCCAGTTTGCTTTGGCAGGGGCATTCTGCATAAAGGTTTCAAGATACTGCCATGCTGTCTCCGGGCTTTTCTGGTAGGCGGCGGAGAGGCAGACCGTTACGAGCGGGCACCGGGCCGTCCGCAGGAATGTGCATGTTTTGCGGATGAAGGCCGTCGGATCCTCTTCTTCCTCCGCGTCGTACAGATCCAAATCTACGCTGACGGCGTAGGGCTTTTTCAGACGCAGTTTCTTGAGGCTCTGGAAGTCCAGTATGTGGAACGCCTCCAGCACCCGGCGCGCGTTCTCCTCGCTCTTGTTTTCGGTATTCTTTTCAAGCCAGCGCCGTTTGGCGGCCAGCTCCAGTCCGTCTGCCGAGGACCGGCAAATCCAGTAGACCTCGCTGACTCTGCCCCGGTCCACGAGCTGGCCCGCCCAGTCATAGCTGTGGATTATGGAAGAATCCGCGCTGACGTCGTTGTGCCGGTCAAAGAGCACGAGGGTCGTGCATCCTGTCTGTCCGCAGTACTCCTGCACCACGTCATAGCTTAAGGCGTGCCGGTCGCGCAGGAAGTACAGGGGCCGCTCCAGCTGCGTACACGCGGGCAGGCAAAGGCAGGCGCACACGAGGAGGGCGGACAGCAGGGCGGAAATGGACTTCATGCTCACCATTTCAGTATAGCACATTTGCAGACTGTCAGTCCGCACTTTTGCATCGTAATCACACTATTCGGTCGAATAATGTTATAATGCCCAGAGGAAAGGTGGGTCACCATGGAACGCACGGATTTGTCAAAGCTGCTGGAATGGAAGAATAAACCTGTCAGAAAGCCGATGCTCGTACTGGGAGTCAGGCAGTGCGGCAGATTTGCCCCCAGGTTCGCCTTCAAAAGCTTGCTAAAAAACGTCGGCTTAAACACGAACTCTGACACAAGGGTGTGGAGCCTGCCCCTCTACGCCCTGTTCCGCCTGAAGGACTACATTGCCATGAGACGGGCTGGTAGAGGCACGGCTGCTTTCCCCACAAGCCAGTCTTTTACCCCTTCCATGGAAAGCGCGCCGGAGGCGACGGCAAAACCAAAGTCGGAAAGCTCCTTTTGCGAATACACAAGCTTCTCACCGTTAATCTGCAAAAAGAGCAGCGCCAGATGCACGCCC
>CADBRC010000200.1 GCA_902796985.1 uncultured Spirochaetaceae bacterium | reverse complement strand
GGATGACCTCTGCAAACCGGGGCTTCTGCTGCCCGTCAAGATACGGCTCAAGAATCCATTCCCTGTCACAGCCGCAGCGAATGTTGCACGGCAGCCCGCTCCTCTTTACGTGCACGGTCGTCGAGAAAAATCCGTAGTTTTCATAGTCGTAAATGTCCTCAACGACCCCGGCAAAGGCATCAAGCGCAGCCTTGTATTTCACCGCTTCCTCATACTCCTTGCAGCTGAGCAGATTGTATTGCAGGCGGCAGACCTTTACCGCATTCATCGCCTGGTACATCAGCAGCTCGATGCCGATGCGATGCTGATAATCACCATCTTCCTCTGACATAGACTTCCTCCTCACGACGCAGTGCCGGAGTCGCCGAAGAGCATGTGCTGGCTGCAGCTGTCGCAGACTTCGGTACGCATCGGTTCGCGCAGAAATGAGCTGAGCATTACGGCGTATTGCTCGAAGGTCCAGTTACCGAACATGCAGTAGTATGCGCCCGCCGCGATAATCTGATGGCAGAGCCTCGTCAGACGGCTCCCGCCATAGGACGCGACGCTGTTCTTCAAGCAGGCGGCAAGAAAAGACGGAGTGCTGCTAAAGTCAATCACCATGCGGAAAGCATTGCGCACGAACGCGGAGTCCCGCCTGTCAAATCCCTGGGCAAATTCCTTCTCATTCTCCTCAAGGGCAAGGATGCCTTCTTTCTTGGCCAAACGGAAGCGGTCGCACAGTCGCTTTGTTATGGCAAGGATGCGCTTCTTGCCAGCCTTCGTCATAAAGCACGGGACGAAAATAGTGTCGAACGAAAGCGTGGACACGCTGTCAACATGCCGGAGCAGGGTGTCCATCTGCTTGTCCTCCAGCCTGCCGAACAAATCTCCTGCCTTGAAGAGGCGGTCCATCACGTCCACGATCCTCTGACGGGCTTCCTCGACCTCCGCCAAAGAGGAGACTTTTGTGTTCTCCATTTCAATCCTGGCAAAATGCCGGTAAGAATCGCTCATGTTCCCGAGGAATTTCTCCTGCAGCGCGTCGTCCGCCCCTTGCAGGGCCTTTGCCAGATCTACGCAATCCACTTCGCGCAGGACTTTCTGCACGCTGCGGTCGTCAAAGTACAGCACATCATCGATTGAGTTCATCATACGGTCCTCCTATTGACTCATGTTTACAATCAGCCTACAGCAGTCTGGTATCATTTAGTGACATTGCAGGATTATAACATGCAGATTTCCGGTACACGAGCCCCATGCGCGACGTTGCCACAGGACAAAGGCAGTTTTTCGAGGGACAGTCGTTCAACAAACGTTTGTGCACCTTTTCAAGCATATAGTATACAACAAATAAGCGGGGAAAAGTCACTAAATGACACCGGTAGACACTCAACCTTGAAAGTGTATACGATATGTGCTAGCATATATCCTGTTCGCAGGAGGTTGTCATGGCGTTCAGGGTCGGTGTAGGCAAATCAGATTTTGAAAGGCTCAGGGAAGCCGGTGATTATTACGTTGACAAGACTGAGCTGATGTATGAGCTTGTGGATGTGGGCAACGAGGTCACGCTCTTTACCCGCCCGCGCAGGTTCGGCAAGACGCTCGCGATGAGCATGATAGACAACTTCTTCAACATAAGGAAGGCCAGCCGCGCCATCTTCGATGGGCTGGCCATCATGCGGCACGAGGACTTCTGCCAGGAGTGGATGAACAGCCGCCCCGTCATCTTCATCTCGCTCAAGGACGTGGAGGGCGAGAGCTTTGAAGACGCGTTCAGGATGCTGGAGACCGTGATTTCCGACAGATGCAAGGATTTGGTCCCAGTTTTCGACAAGGCCGAATTGGATGAAGATGACAGGCATGCATTCGCTAAGCTGAAATCAAAGACCGCAGAACTGAACGAGGTCAAAGCTTCCCTCAAGACCCTCATGCGGATGCTGAACGCAGTCTACGGCAGGAAGGTCATCCTGCTGATCGACGAGTACGACGTTCCCCTCGCCAAGGCCAGCGAGAAGGACACGGCGGAGAACCGCTTCTACACGCAAATGCTCGATGTGATACGTGGCCTTATGAGCTCATCGCTCAAGGACAACGAGTTCCTTGAGTTCGCCGTGGTGACGGGCTGCCTTCGGATTTCCAAGGAGAGCATCTTCACCGGAACGAACAACTTTGCCTCATATTCGGTGCTGGACGATCGCTTTTCCGAATGCTTCGGTTTCACGGAGAGCGAGGTGGATGCGATGCTCGTTGCCGCGGACCGGAAAGCCGCTGCCCCCGTAATCAAAGAATGGTACGACGGCTACGTGTTCGGGACAAGCCACGTGTACTGTCCCTGGGACGTGATAAATTATATGTCGGCCCTGGCAAAACGACCTGATGCCCGCCCCAAAGCTTTCTGGAAGGACTCAAGTCACAACGGAGTCCTGCGAACCTTCGTGGGGAGAACAGACTTCAATATAAAGGGTAAGTTCGAGGCCCTGATGAACGGCGGGACCGTCACGCAGGTCATCACGGACATGCTGACCTATGACACGCTCCATGCAACGGAGGACAACCTCTGGAGCGTCCTTCTGATGACCGGCTACGTCACCAAGGCGGACCCGGACAGCGATGAGGACAGCGTGGAACTTCGGATTCCCAACAAGGAAGTCGCGACGATATTCCGAGACGCGGTCGTCTCCCTCTTCCGTGACACGATAGACAACGCGAAGCAGAAAGCCATGATGGATGCCTTGTGGTGCGGTGATGTTGATGCCGCAAGCAAGTCTGTCTCGGACCTCCTGTGGAAGACTATCAGCTACAACGATTACCATGAGGACTACTACCACGCTTTCCTTGCGGGGATATTCACGGGCCTGGGCTACGAGGTGGAGTCCAACAAGGAGAAAGGGCTGGGCAGGCCGGACATCCTGCTCAAGGACGATGACAACCGCCGCGCCATCATAATCGAGGCAAAGAAATCCGCGAGCAGGGCGGACATGGAAGCAGACTGTGGCAGGGCGCTGGAACAGATTGACACAAAAAAATATGCGGAAGGACTGTATGGATACACGCAGGTTCTCTGCTACGGCATTGCATTCTTCCAGAAAGAGGCACTGGTCAGGAAGGGATAAATATCACTAAATGACACCGGAGGACGCTATCCTGTGTTCAGATTCGATGAACGGAGGAGACCATGAGAGCAAACATGAGTACGAACTGCCTTTTGCCGGTAAAAAGCCTGTCCAGGAATGAGGCGCTTGCCACAGCCTGTTTCTTCTATGAAATCTGCACGGACATAGAGGAATTCCAGAACATAGAGGAGTGCCAGACGCTTTACAAGGCCCTGGTATCCGCCCTTTCATGCGAAAAGCACGCCGCGAAAGTCATCGAAGCCTTTATCCAGCGGCACGTGCGGGACAAGAAGCTGACCCCGCTGGATGACAGCGGAGAGTCCCGGAACATATTTGATTTCAG
>CADBRC010000199.1 GCA_902796985.1 uncultured Spirochaetaceae bacterium | reverse complement strand
TTCATGGGAGCAGTCAACGAGAACCTGGCTTCTCTTGAAAAGCTGATTGACGATGCCAACAGCTCCCCGCTTGACAAGGCCGAGAAAGAGAAAATCAGCATGATCTACCGCTTGGTCAACTCGCTCTACGAGGCATTATAGAGTCTTTGACGGGGCTGTTCCGGCATTACCTGAACAGCCCCGTTTTTACGCCCATCCCCTACTCCGTAATGACATTCTTATATTGGTCGAACAGCTCCCGGGAGTATTCTTTTTTCATGTCAGATTCCCTGACAAACTTCCATAATGCGGCGGCAGCTTTCAGCCGCTCGCCAAATACGGCAGTCGCCTCGTCCGCACAGAAGTCCTTCACGAACTTGTTCCACTGGAGCGCTGACTTATCGTATCGGGCATAGGTCTTTTTCCCATAGTAGACATCGAGCAAATCGCCGAGAGTGAAGTCCTCGTCACCGTTCTCTTTGACGGCCTTTGCAGTCGCGACCATATCGACGTTGAATTTGAACGGCTTCTTGCCTGTCTGCTCCTCAAAAAAAGCCCTGAAACGGTTGCCGAAGGTAAAGCCGCATGCGATAAGCCCTGTATCACGGGTCAGCTCGGTGACGGCAGGCTTCTTCTTTTGAGGTGTTTTTTTTAGGGGCAGGATTTTCTCTCCACGGAAATACGCCTCAATGATTCCGTTCAGCTCAATTTTGCCGCCATCGGATTTCAGGCCATGGTCCCTGCATATCTGAATCAGCTCTTCCCTGTACCAGTAATATCTGCTGAATTCAGCAAAGTCATGGATACTATCAAACTCAGGTCTTTTGTTGCTCATTCTAAAACAAAAAAGGGCCGGTCATAAAAGCCAAACACTTTTGCGACCGGCCCGATACTACCGATAAGAAAACTACTTGTTCAGCAGGGCAGCAAGCTTGTCAGCCGTGAAGCCCAAGTACTCGGCAACCTTGCCAGCAGGACCGGACTCGCCGAAGCGGTCGATCGTAAAGAGATCGGCCTTCTTTGCATAGCCTTCCCAACCAGCGCGGACACCGGCCTCAGCGACGACGACGCGCTTCGCACCGCCGAGAATCTTGTTCCTGAAGGAATCGTCTGCATCATCGAACGCGTTCTTGTCGAACACAGAGACGACGCGCACGCTCTTGCCCTTCACGAGCTTGGCCGCATCAAGCGCAAGGTTGACCTCAGATCCGGTAGCCAGAACTGTGACATCGGGCGTGTCCGCGCCCTTCTGGACGACGTAAGCACCCTTACGGGCATCGGCCTTCCAGTCTCCTTCCTTGGCATACACGGTCAGCTTCTGGCGGCTGAACGCCATGCAGACGGGATGATCCTTGCTCTCCAAAGCCATCTCCCATGCCAGCTGGGACTCCTCGGCATCACCGGGGCGCAGGACCTGCACGTTCGGAATAATGCGGAGGGAAGAAATCGTCTCAATCGGCTGGTGGGTGGGTCCGTCCTCACCGACGTAAATCGAATCATGCGTGAAGATGTAGATGTTCGGAATCTTGCTCAGGGCAGCCACACGGAGTGATCCGCGGAGGTAGTCTGAGAACACGAGGAATGTCGCGCCGAACGCCCTGAGGCCGCCGTGCAGGTTGATTCCGCTCATCACCTGGCTCATGCCGAACTCACGGATTCCGTACTCAATCGTGCGGCCCTTCTGGTTGTCCGCGCTGTAGGTTCCGTCGTCATTGTTGAGCTTGGTCTTGTTGGGGCCCTGCAGGTCAGCGGAGCCTCCGACCAGCCACTTGTAGCGGTCAGCCATGCAGTTGAGGGACTTGCCCGAAGCATCGCGGGTCGCAAGCCCGTCGCCAGCCTTGTATGACGGAGCGGCAGCATCTCCGGTCTGCCTGCAGTTCCAGTAGTCGTCCCACAGCTTGGCAAGCTCAGGGTTCTCCTTGGCCCAGTCGGCAAACTTCTTCTTCCAGTCTTCCTCGGTCTTGGCAAACTCCTTCTTCTTCTCCTCAAAGTACTTGTAGGCTTCGGGAACAACGTAGAACTGCTGGTCAACGGGAAGTCCCAGGGTCTTCTTGGCTTCCTTGCAGCCCTCCTCTCCGAGCGGAGCGCCGTGAACGTCAGCAGTTCCCTGCTTGGGAGCACCCTTTCCGATAACGGACTTGAGGATAATGAGGG
>CADBRC010000198.1 GCA_902796985.1 uncultured Spirochaetaceae bacterium | reverse complement strand
CACTTCTTGGCGCACAGGCCGCACTTGAAGCAGCCGACCGAGCAGTCCTTCTTTATCTGCGGCTTGTTGTCGCTGTGGTTGGAACATGCCGCGATGGAGCCCTTCGTGTCCGCCGCCACGAGCGAGAACAGGTGCTTGGGGCACTCCTTGACGCACTTGCCGCAGCCGGTGCACTTCTCGCGTATGACGTGGGGCAGGCCGTCCTCCCCCATCTTGAGCGCGTCGAAGGGACAGGCCTCCACGCAGTCGCCGGAGCCGACGCAGCCGAACGCGCAGAGCTTGGTTCCGCCGACGGCGAGATTCGCTGCCTTGCAGGTCTTGACCCCGTTGTAGAGGCCGCGCGGTTTGGCGCAGTCGTTCGTCCCCGCGCAGGCGAGGAAGCTCACCTTCTTCTCACCCGCTCCGGCGGCAACTCCCATTATCTCGGCGATTTTCGCCGCCGTGTCCGGGCCTCCCGCGACGCAGCCGTTGACCGGAGCCTCGCCCTTGGAGACCGCCGCCGCGAACGCCGCGCATCCTGCGAATCCGCAGCCGCCGCAGTTTCCGCCGGAGAGGGCCGCCTGGATCTCCTCGATCTTGGGGTCAACCTTCACGGCGAAAATCTTCTTGAACAGGCCCAGCGCCACGCCCAGTATGAAGGCGATGACGAAGGCCACGATTATCGTTATGACTATGGTGTTCATGTTTCTCCTTTCACTTGTATGGCACGACGCACCGCCGCACCACATCGGACGCAGCGGCACACCGCACCGGCGCAGCCACGCGCCCCTGTTTGTTCCTTCCGGCCCCGCCTACTTTATCAGGCCCTTGAAGCCCAGGAAGGCCAGGCTCAGGAGGCCCGCCGCCACAAAGAGGATGGGCGTTCCGTCAAAGCTCTTGGGAACCTTCGCGGTCTTGAGCTTGTTCCTGACCCCGGACATGATGACCATGCTCAGCAGGAATCCCGCCGCCGAACCGAGCGCGTAGACGATGCTCTCCGCATAGTTGTAGTCCTTGCTGATGCAGTTTATCGTCACACCGAGGACCGCGCAGTTGGTCGTAATCAGCGACAGGAAGATTCCCATCGACGAATAGAGGGCGGGCGCGGACTTCTTCAGGTAGAACTCCACCAGCTGCACGAGCGAGGCGATGACCAGGATGAAGAAGAGGGTCTGCAGGAACTGCAGGCCGAGCGGAACCATGACCAGGTTGTAGATCGGCCAGGTGACCGCGGTCGCGAGGACGATGACGAAGGTCGTCGCAAGTCCCATGCCCGTCGCCTTGCCCGTCTCTCCCGTCATGCCGATGAAGGGGCAGAGCGCGAGGTACTGCATGAATACGACATTGTCAACCAGCATGGAGCCGATGAAAATCTTCAGCAAAGTGCTCATTTGGACACCTCCCCCTTGTTTGCGGCCACGTTCACGCGCAGCTGGTTGAGCGCGGCCACGATGCCGAACACGATGAAGCCGCCCGGCGCGCTGTTCAGGATTCCGATCCGGTAGGCCTCGGGAATGATCTCCAGCTTGAGCGCGGTTCCTGCGAACAGGGTTCCGCCGCCCAGAAGCTCGCGGATCAGGGAGATGGCGATGAGGACGATCGTGTAGCCTATACCCATACCCAGTCCGTCAAGGATGGAGTCGCCTATCTTGTTCTTGGAGGCGAAGGCCTCCACGCGGCCCATGATGATGCAGTTGACGACGATGAGGGGTATGAAGACCCCGAGCGCGTCGTACAGCGCGGGCACGTATGCCTGTAGCACCAGCTGGACGATCGTCGTGAATGCCGCGATGACGATGATGAATATCGGAAGCCGTATCGAAGTCGGTATGCACTTGCGGAAGAGGCTTATGACCAGCTCGCTCATCACGAGGACGAAGGTCATGCCCGCCCCCATTCCGAGCGCGTTGAAGATGCTCGTCGTGATTCCCAGCGAGGAGCAGAGCCCGATGCTCAGTATGAGCAGGGGGTTCTCCACGAGGATTCCCTTTGCGAAAGTCTGTATCTTAGTCATTTCCGTGCTCCTTCAGTAGTTGCGTGAGGACTGCGGTTCCGTCGTCAAGCAGGGTCGCGACACCCCGGCTCGTTATGGTCGCGCCGGAAATCGCGTCGAACGTCTCGCCCGCGACGAACCCGTCCGCCACCTTCTTGCCCGCGAACTGCCCGTAGAAGGTCTTGCCGCTTGAGAGGGTGAAGTTGGGGTCGCTCGCCTTGGAGCCGAATCCCGGGGAGTCCGTGTTCTCAAGGAACTGTACCCCGGTAACCGTTCCCTGTGCGTCTACTCCGATCATCACGCTGGCATGGTCGTAGGTGGGTCCGCTTATCTGGATCACGCCGCCGATGACCTTGCCGCCCGCCTTGGCAAGCTTGACGGCCTCTATCGTCGTCTTGCCGCTCGGCGTAGCGCCGCATGACGCCTTGTCCACATCCGCGAAGTCCTCCGCCTGGGCGAAGACGACGAGCATGGCCGCGTTCGCCTTGCGCTGCTGGTTGGCCGCGATGACCGGGCCGGTGAAGCTGTTCACGATGGCGAGCATGGTGCAGGATGCGACCGCATACGCTGCGAGGATGAGGCCCAGCCGTATCATGGACCAGGCAGAACCGCCGTTAGCCACAGCGGCATTAGTTGCCTTTCCGCTCATTTCGCGCCTCCTTGGTTCATGACCTTCTTGCCGTAGCCATACTTCCTGGCCGCCAGTTTGTTCAGGAAGGGGGCGACGGAGTTCATTATCAGTATGCTGAACATGACCCCCTCGGGGTAGCCTCCGAAGCGGCGGATCAGGAAGGTGATCAGTCCGCAGCCGAAGCCGAACACGAGCCTACCCTTCTTGGTCACCGGGGTGGTCGCGTAGTCGGTTACCATGAAGACCGCGCCGAATACCACGCCGCCCGTGCAGAGCCCGAGCAGGACCTCGGAGCAGGCCGCCGCCGCGTCACCCGCGCCCGCGAGTCCCGCAATGAAGGTCGCCGCCGCGAAAGTCGCAAGCATGGCAAGCGGAGCACGCCAGTCGATGATGCCCAGGACGAGCAGGAATATAAAGGAAAGAATCAAAAGCAGGACGGAGACCTCGCCGATGCAGCCCGCCCTGTTGCCCAGGAAGTACTGGAGCAGGGTGGCACCGTCGGCGGCGAACGCGCCCTCCTTCATCTCGCTCAGGACGGTCGCGGAGGAAATCGCATCGAGCGGGGCCGCAGCCTTCCAGCTGCTCATCGCCGCGCCGAAGCTTATCATCATGAAGCCGCGTCCCGTCAGGGCGGGGTTGAACACGTTGGAACCGATGCCGCCGAAGAGCCCCTTGGCGACGACGATCGCGACGACCGCGCCGATGACGACCATCCAGAGGGGGATGGCGGGCGTAAGCACCAGCGCGAGCAGGACTCCCGTCACCGCCGCCGACAGGTTGCCGATCGTGACCTTCTGCTTGGTCGCCTTCTGGAACAGCCATTCCGAGATGACGCAGCTGGCCACCGAGACCAGCAGGACCAGGAAGGCCCTGAAGCCGAACGTGACCACGCCCCAGACGCACTCGGGCAGCATGGCCAGCAGGACGGCCCCCATTATCTTCTGGGTCGTGCCGCCCGCCGTATAGTGGGGGCTGGACGAAAGGTATGTCATGTTGTTCGTATCGCTCATTTGGAGCCTCCTTCCGGCTGGGCTTTTGCGGCCTCGGCCTTTGCCTTCTCAGCCGCCATCTGGGCGCGGAGGTCGGCCTTGCCCACCCGTATCCGCTGCACCAGGCGGACGTTCGCCGGGCACACGTAGGAGCAGCAGCCGCACTCGATGCAGTCCATCAGGCCGTATTCCTTCGCGTCGGCCATCTCACCGGCGGTCAGGGACTTGACCATCATCACCGGGGTCAGGTGCATGGGGCATGCGTCAACGCAGTGGCCGCAGCTGATGCACTGGTCCTCGTCCACGAGGTAGGTCTCTTCCTTTGACAGGAAGGTGATGCCGCTCGTTCCCTTCGCAATCGGGAACTGGGCGCTGGACATGGCGAAGCCCATCATCGGGCCGCCGCTCACGATCTTGGCGACCTGCCCTTCCTTGAGCTTGATCACGTCGGGAATCAGGTCGGACACCAAGGTTCCGACGGGCACGCGGATGTTGCAGGGCTTGTCGCACGCACCGCCGCTTATCGTCAGGGCGCGGTCGATCAGGGGCTTGCCCTCGCGGAACGCCTCGCTTATGGCGCACACCGTGCCGACGTTGCAGATGACCGCCCCGGCGTCAGCGGGGAGCTTGCCTGCGGGAATCTCACGTCCCAGCACGGCCTCCACGATGTTCTTCTCGCAGCCCTGCGGGTACTTGGT
>CADBRC010000197.1 GCA_902796985.1 uncultured Spirochaetaceae bacterium | reverse complement strand
CTCCCAGGGCGCTTCGTCATCATCGCCTCCGACAGGTTCGGGCTCGGGGCCGCGGGGCTTGTCAACCTCCTTGACGACCTCCTTCTCCACGATCTTCTCGACTTCCTTCTCTATAATCTGAGGCTCGGAGGGCACTTCCTTTATGACCTCCTTGATGATGACCTCAGGCTCGGAGGGCACTTCTTTGATGACCTCCTTGATGATGACCTCAGGCTCGGACGGAACCTCCTTTATGACTTCCTTGACGATGACCTCGGGCTCTACCGGGGCTTCTTCCCGCTCCTCGTCGCCTGCGACAGGCTCCGGCTCCGGGTAGACCTCATCGCCGTCCTTATCCTTGTCCGTGCTGACGGGCTCGGGATACGGCTCGCGGCCCTCCCTGTCCTCGCCGTAGGGCTCGTCGTCCTTGCCCGTTACGGGCTCCGGCTGGGGTTCGGTCGTCTGCTTCTTGGGCTTGTCGCTATCCTTGTTCTTGTCCGCAGCCTTCTCCTTCTGCTTCTTGGAGACCTTGACCAGGGTCTCGTAGTCGAACATGAAGGGGTTGTCCGCGTAGCGGCCCTCGTAATCGGCGTACTTCTTCTCGAATGTCCTGATGTTGATGAACAGGCCCCTGTCTATCTCGGCCGTGCCGTGCCTTTCCCAGGGGTATCCCCAGACGAGCTTGCGGGGGATGTATACATGGAAGCACTCGCCCAGTTTGGGGTGCCTGACCACTGTGGAAGAAATGAGGCTGTACTTGGAGTACTGGGATTTGAGCACCTCTCCGTTCAGCATGCGGATTTCGTCTCCGTTGACGCTGTTGTACTCCTCTGCGCGGTAGGCGAAACTGTCCTTCTTGCCTGCGGGATCCCTCGTCGTCTCACAGAGAAGGACGGAGTTGATTCCCGGCTTCTTGCGGATGTACAGGTCAACGCCGTTCTTCTTCCAGTCCCCGTCGCGCTCCTCCACGACCAAGTCTTCCTTATATATATAAAGGTCCGTGTTGCCCTGCGCAAAGAGAGCCGTGCCTGATTCCAGGCCAAGCAAAACTATCGAAAACGCCAAAAACAGCTTTACGAATTTCTTCATACTCCTATAATCGGACGTTTGCCTTGAGCTTTTACCCCTAATGCTTGAAAAAATAGGAAAACAGCTATAGTATAGACCAGAAAGACCTATAGACAGACTGCAATAGGCTGTAATACGGCTGCAAATCCGCCGAAAAAGAGTTAAGGAAATGGATGAGAAAGAAATCACGTTTGAATTCACGCCGGTCAGCATAGACAGCTTCTTTGACAAAAGCGAGATTCAGGCAGGGGCAATATCAACAGGAATAACAATCCTCACCAAGCACCAGGAGACGCTGGTCAAGCAGCTTCTGGACGCGCTGCACAGGACTTCCCCGGACAGGGTGGAGCACCTGGAGGCCCGCCTGAGGCAGGTGGAGAACCTGGCCAAGGACATAGCCCTCTTCCCCTCCCTGCTGGAGCGGACAGAGACAAACACGAGCGTGAGGACCCCCGAAGAGCTGGTGGAAAGCCTGATTTCTTACCACGAGGAGGGCGACACCCTGCTCCAGCTGCCGTCCAAGGCGACTCTGGGCAAGAGCTTCCTCGTCACCAAGATCCATACATTTTTCTCCATGTATAAGCTCGCGAGGGACTTCACCGGCATGGACGAGAAGGAAGTCAAGAAATACCTGGACGAGACCATCTCCATCATGCTGACCCTCATGGCAGAAGACGTCTACATGGACATCATCAGGGACGAATCCATATCCAAGGACCTGCGCCGGGAGATGGCCCTGTCGCTGATAATCCTCTGGGAGCACCGGTCCGACCAGACGATTGACGACATTGCGCCCGTCCTCCAGTCCGTCTGGCAGGCCAGACGCAAGATAGCTCCCGTCTTCGGCACGATGATGGGAACGAGCGAGCTGATGCAGGTCAGCATGCAGATGGACGTACAGTGGGTGCAGTTCATGAAGAGCCGCCTGTCCGACCCGGACGTCTCCCAGGCTATGGAGGAATTCCTCTTCGGCATCTCCCACGAGCAGATCAAGAGGCTCAAGGAAATCCTCAAGGTGCAGGGCGTGAAGAACATAGGCCGTGATGAGGTGAGTTCCTATCTGGGCGAGCGCGTCAAGACGGACATAGCTGCGGACTACCGCGACTTCTACCTCCTGTTTACGGTTCGCCGCGACAACGCCCGCGTCAGGGCGAGGCTGCACTTCGACGGTCCCAAGCACACGCTGGAAGACCACTTCATCCGCTTCG
>CADBRC010000196.1 GCA_902796985.1 uncultured Spirochaetaceae bacterium | reverse complement strand
TCGGTGTCCAACGGCAAAAAAGCTGTCGCCATTGCCCGGGGGGATGTGCCCGATGCCATAGTATCCGGCGTGGACACGAGCGAGCCTTTGGAGCAGGAGAACCTCCGCTTCCTTTCGGAGGAGATGCATATTCCTGTCCTGCTTCTGTCAGAAGGAAAGGACTGGGACAGGGCTTCCTCATATGCCGTAATGCTCGACAAACCCAAGCTTAATGCCTATACCCCGGCATTCTTTGAGTCGCTCGTAAAGACCCTGGAGAAGCTTGCGGATTCATCGGCGAAAAGCTCCTCATCTTCCGTGGAGGGCAAGGGCGAGTTCAAGGTTTTGTGCATCGGTGCCTCGACGGGCGGGCCGTCCGCCGTGTCCGAGGTTCTTTCCGGCCTTGGAAAGGATTTTCCTCTTCCCATATTGTACGCCCAGCACATAGAGATTGGCGCGGACAAGGCGATGGCGGGCTGGTTCTCCGGTGTGTGCAAGAATGTCCGCGTCAAGCTCGCCGAGGACGGGGAACTCGCACAGGCGGGCACGGTCTACATGGCGCCCGCGGACAGGCATCTCGTCATTGACTACATCAAGTCCAACGGCCTTCCGGTACTTCATCTGTCGGACGAGGAGCCGGAGCGCTTCCTTCGGCCTGCCGTCAACAAGCTTTTCAGGAGTGCGGCGAGATTTTACGGAAAGAATGTCCTCGCTGTCCTGATGACTGGCATGGGGGCGGACGGTGCCGAAGGCTGTAAGGAAATCTGCGACAAGAGCGGCTGGACGATCGTGGAGGATAAGTCCACTTGTGCGGTGTTTGGTATGCCGGCCGCCGCGATAGATTTGGGTGCTGCGAGGGAGATCCTGCCCCGTGGCAGTATTGCTGCCCGTATCCTGGAGCTTATATGCAAATGAGCCCTACTAACCAGACGGCAGAATTCTGCCTGACGCAAGAAGAGCTTGACTCCTTCATCGCCGTGCTGACGGAGCGGACGGGCATAATTCCCCGCGCCAGTCACCGGGACGGCATAAAAGGCTACATCGAGCGGAAGATAAAGGAAAAATCCTGCTCCGTGCAGGGCTATAAGAATGAACTGCTTATGAACGAGTCCCTGTTCAACGAGCTTGTCAACGAGAGCACTGTCAACGAGACTTATTTCTTCCGCGAGGAAAAGCAGTTTGCCCTCCTGCGTGACAGGATATTCCCTATGTGGCGCATGATGCGCGGAGCCGCGGAGATAAAAATCTGGAGCGCGGCATGCTCCTACGGGGAGGAGGCATACTCCCTCGCCCTTCTCGCCAAGACCTGTGGGGTCAAAGCCCTCGTGACCGCGAGCGACATAAACTCCGAAGTTCTGGAGCATTGCAAGAACGGGGTGTTCTTGGGCAGTTCTCTCAGGCAGGTGGACGGGCTTCCTTTCCAAAGCCTGCTCCTTCCTTATAAGAGGACTGACGGAAGAATTGAATTTGACAGCGATATCAGGGCATGCATACAGCCTCGGCTGATAAATCTCTCTTTGCTGGGTACCCCTGTGTGTGATGTGATGCTGCCAAAGATGCAGGACATCATCTTCATCAGAAACGTGTTCATATATTTCAGCCAGGAACTGCGAGCAAGGATTCTGCGGACGATTGCGGACAAGTGCCTTTCCGATGGCGGAATTCTCTTCGTCTCTATGAGCGAGATTGCCCAGCTTGATTCGACCGTGATGCCTCCGTCCCTCGAGAAAATCTCGGACGGGAGCGTCTTCTATTTCCACAAAAAGACAGGGGGTAAGGACAATGGCTAAAGTCTCGGCGGACATCACCGAAAGCTATGTCTCGGAGGTCAGGGAACTCCTTGAGTCCTCTCGCAAGGACATAATGACTTTGAAATCCACGCAGAACGATCCGGATACCCTTTCCCGGTTGCTGCGGGCTCTGCATACGATAAAGGGAAATTCCCGCATGCTCGGCTTTCCCACGATTGAGAAGCTCTCCCATGCGGTGGAGGATATCTATAAGGGCGTGAAGGACGGGCAGGTGAAGAACTCTGACCGCTTGGTCAAGCTGGTATTCGCCGTCGCCGACAAGATAGCGGACTGCGTCTCTTCCATCGCGAAGAAGGGCACCGACGAGCAGGATATAGATATCTACCTCCAGTACTGCGACAAGCTCGCCGCAGGGGAACTGATCGACATCGATGCCTTCATTGCCGGTATCAGCAAGGATAAAGGGGAGGCCGTCGAGGACGAGGAGGACGAGGATTTCTCCGGGGACGTGAGTGACATCCAGTCCATCCGCATAAAGCTCTCGCGCGTCAACGAGATCATCGCGGCGTTCGACACGATGATAACGAGGGAATTCCACCTGAAGCACCAGCTGGACGAACTCCAGAAGTTTGAGGAGAAAACCGGGATTCAGGAGCTTTCCAAGATACGCAAGCAGTTCGAGTCCGACATCTTCGCCCTAGAGACCTCGATTTTCAGCGTGCAGGAGCAGGCCTTTGACCTCCGCATGCTTCCCATAAGCATTGTCCTCAAGCCCCTTGAGAACACGATTGCGATGGAGTCGATGAACCTGAACAAGAAGGTCAGGTGCGATATCCCGGATACCGACATCGCGATTGACAAGCTCATCCTGGAGCAGCTTGGCGACATCCTGATGCACCTCATCAGGAACGCCTTGGATCACGGCATAGAGGAGCCCAAGGAGCGTAAGGCCGCAGGCAAGGATGAGACGGGCACCGTGACGATTTCCTGCGTCCGGGAGACCAAGCACATAGAGCTGACGGTCAAGGATGACGGGCGCGGCCTCGCCTACGACAAGATACGCGACAAGGCAATCCGCCTGTACCCGGAGCGGACGGAGGAGATAAAGAACATGAGCGACAGGGAGCTGTCGCAGTTCCTCTTCCAGTCAGGCTTCTCCACCAAGGAGAAAGTCACCGAGCTGTCCGGGCGCGGGGTGGGGCTGGACGTCGTCTGGTCCAACGTCGAGAAAATCAAGGGCCGCGTAAAGGTGGAAAGCGAGCCGGGCAAGGGCACGAGCTTTATTCTTCACTTCCCCCTGTCCCTGTCCACTCTGCAGGGTGTGTTCGTCCTTTCCAACAAGGACAAGTACCTCATACCCTCTCAGCATATCGTGGACATCATCTACCGGAAGAAGAGCGAGTACATCACCCTTCAGAACCAGAGCTACATCAAGCTCGAGGGGCAGCTTATCCCCTGTTTCTCCCTGTCGTCGCTCTTCGACAATCAGAGGAGCATCGCCGCGCAGGACGCGGACTCCATCCTCATCGCGGAGTACATGGAGCAGAGAATCGGAATCATCGTGGAGCAGGTGCAGCAGTACGTGTCCCTCGTAGTCAAGCCACTGCCCAAGGCGTTCCGCAACTTCTCGATATTGCAGGGCATCGTCTTTGACGAGCATTATGACATAGTTCCTATCCTCTACGTGCCGGACATACTCAAGAAGTTCAAGTCCCTGCGCGGATACGACATAAAGAAGTACGAGGCGGCGACCAAGAAGCGGACTGTCCGCGTCCTTGTCGTCGATGACTCGGACACGACCCGGCAGATAGAGAAGTCCATACTGGAGAGCGCGGGCTTTGCCGTAGATACCGCGTTCGACGGCATTGACGGGCTTGAGAAGGCGAAGGGCAAGCAGTATGACCTCATCATGTCGGACAAGGATATGCCCCGTATGACGGGACTTGTCCTTCTGGACAACTTGCGCCGCCTTGACCAGTACAAGGATGCCCCGGTCGTCATCGTATCCGCCGACCGCAGCCCGGAAGTCCTTCAGGAATTCGAGCGGCTCCGGGCTAGCGCGGTCATAAGCAAGGGTGACTTCAACCGCAGCAAGCTCATCGGCATTGTCAAGGGACTTGTAGGAGAAGAAGAATGAGCAAGAGAATACTGATACTTGAGACTTCCGTCACCATGCAGAAGCTTTTCACGACGAGCTTGGACGGAGACGACTTCACGCTTCAGTTCGTGGGGAACGGGAAGGACGCTATTTACTCCCTCTTTGATTTCCAGCCAGACATTCTCCTTGTCAATGCGGACGTGCAGGAGCCACGGAGCTTTGAGGTCGTGCGGGTCATCCGCTCCATCAGGTGCTTCAAGGATCTTGCGATCGGGATGTACTCCAACTTTCCGTCTCCCCTTGCGGAATTCCTTGCCAAGGACTGCGGCGCGACATCATTCGTCCTTCTGGACCAGAAGACTTTCGCGCTGAGCGTCACGGAGCTTGCAGGGCTTTCTTCCCCCAAGATTGACAAGGCCGCCATCTCCCAGGTAAAGAAGGGCCTTGACGACTCCATGCTCTTCATGAGCGCGACGAACATCCTGTACAGCGATTCGTACAAGGATGTCATATACATGAGGATTCTCGGCATGATGGGAATCCTCGAGAAACTGGAGGAGATGGTCAGGACCCTGCTGATGCTCGTCGCCGAAGTTTGCGAGGTGCCTGCCGTCGGCCTGTACCTCGTTGAGGATGACGGTCCGCACGGCTACTACATCTGTGCCAAGGGAATGAGCGACAAGGACATAGCTGATTTCCTGAGCGTGTGTGCGGCGGACTTTGAGAAAGAGCAGACCGACTACAACGCCGCCAAGGTTGTCGCGAAGAAACTGGACTCGGAGGGTCTGCTTGACCGCTTCTATCAGGAAGGCATCCAGCTTTCCAGCTATGAAACCGTGAGCGTCGGTACCCGCGACAGCGGCAATTTTGGCACCGTTCACATCGTCTCGGAAGGCAACATATCCGGTGACAAGCAGGATTTCTTCTCATTCTGCGTCCAGAATACCGGCACGATATTCGAAAAGGCAATCATCGTCAAGAAAGAAATGTTCTTCGCGAAGAGTATCCGCCGCGCGTTCAGCCGTTTTGTCCCCGAGCAGATAATCGACAGCCTGGTGCTTCAGTCGGACACGAGCGACGACAAGGTCGGAGTCGGTGAGACCCGGTCGGTCGCCATCCTGTACAGCGACATCCGCTCGTTCACGAACATAAGCGAGAAGAACAAGCCTGACGTGCTCGTCGCCTTCCTGAACCGCTACTTCTCCAAGATGGTCGATATCATCAAGAAGCACGGTGGCACTATAGACAAGTTCATCGGTGACGCGATAATGGCGGAGTTCGGTACCCCGGTAAGCTACGAGGATAATGCCCGCCGCGCGGTCGCCGCCGCCTACGAGATGCGGGAAGCCCTGCCGGATGTGGAAATCGGCGACCTGGTGCTGCCTGAGGGCATGAAGTTCAACATCGGAATTGGCATTCACTACGGAGATGTCATCGTCGGCTCCATCGGATCCAAGGACAAGACGGACTATTCGGTCATCGGAGACAACGTGAACCTTGCGAGCCGCCTGGAGGGCCTGACCAAGACCTACGGAACGCAGATTCTGGTCAGCGAGACAGTCCGTGAGGATGCGGGCGAGGATTCCTTCTGCTTCCGCCACCTGGACGACGTACGCGTCAAGGGAAAGAAGAATGCGGTTCCGATTTACGCCGTTGACCGCAGCGAGAAAGAATTCCCGCCCGAGTACAAGGATGCGTACAAGAAGGGAATGGACCTGTACAAGCAGGGCATCTGGAACCTGGCCAAGGACTACTTCGCCAAGGCTCTGGCCGCCGTGGAAGGGGACAAGGCCGCCAAGCTCATGTTCTCCCGCTGCGAGGAATTCATCGCGAACCCGCCCGAGAACTGGGACGGCGCGATTGCATTCAACACGAAATAAAAAAAGGGCGGTGGCCGGCATCCGCTGACCGCCGCCCGTAAACGCCTGACCTTGTCTTTTTAGAAATTCCTTCCGTTCCAGCCCCAGTCGGACACGCCCTGGTACTTGACGTAAACCTTGTCGGCTGGGATTCCCAGCTCGTCGTTCATGATGCGGCAGATTTCCGCAGTCATCTTGTCCGCGTCATCCGCCGAAACGTTCCCGAACACCGAGACCGAGATGAAGGCCCCCTTGTCCAGCTTCTTTCCCGCCATCCACAGGTCGTAGCTGTCGTCTATTCCCACCATCAGGTAGGACTCGCCCTTGTGCATCAGCGAAATCGCTTTGCCCAGCTTGCTCTTTATGGCCTCTTTCTTTTCCGCCGTGACGGGAACGGTAATCTTGGAATCAATAAACGGCATAAAAGCCTCCTTATGAAATATATGGTTTGTAGTATTATAATACAAAAAAGGCCGGATTGCTATATGCAACCCGGCCCCGGTTCCCCTCCCTGAAAGAATCAGCTCTTCTTGCGGTTCTTGATGATGATGAACACGCTCTGGAGCACGATGAAGAAGCAGAGGATAATCGAAAGGACTATCTTGTTCCACCATGACGAGAGCGTTCCCTGGCTGCGGATGAGGGTCTCAATCGTCGCCTTGATGAGGACTCCGAAGAAAGTTCCTACGATGCTTCCCACGCCTCCAGTCAGCATCGTACCTCCGATGACTGCTGAAGAAATCGCTTCCATCTCAAATCCGCGGGCCTGCTCAACGAAGCCCGAGGTCGTATTCAGACAGAAGACTGTTCCCGCGAGGGCGGCCATGAAGCCTTCTACAACATAAGCGACGAACTTGTTCCGCTTGACGTTGATTCCCATCAGAAGGGCGGACTGTTCATTGCCGCCGATTGCGTAGAGGTTGCGGCCGAACTTGGTGTACTTAAGCACGAACCAGATGATGACAACTACGGCAATCGCGATGAGGACGCTTGGATGCACGAAGGGATAGCTCACCACCCCGCGCTTGTTCTGCGTTGCTCCGAGGAGCCAGTCGATTATCTCGATGCCCGGATTCTCATCCGACCCCGTGCGGAAGTAGATGTTCTTGTTCGCCACCGCGATGAAAGCCCTTCCGCCTGCGTTCGCGTCGGTAATCGCTATCTGCTCGGTGCTGAGCATGGCGGTAAGTCCGCGGCAGCCGAACAGACCTGCAAGCGTGATGATAAAAGGCTGAAGCTCCATGTAGGACATGAGCCAGCCCTGGAAGATGCCGAAGAGAACTCCCAGT
>CADBRC010000195.1 GCA_902796985.1 uncultured Spirochaetaceae bacterium | reverse complement strand
GGAAGACCTCGGGCAGCAAGCCGGGCAAATTCGCCCTCAGGAAGCTGGAGAAGACAGTCAACGCGTACTGGAAGCCCGGCATCTACGAACGCACGTACAAGGACCGCAGCGCAACGAAGCGGAGGTGCATCAAGAACCCGAGCCCGGATGAGCTCAGGGAGATTTATGCCAGCATGGAGAAGCACGGCAAGGGGGACCTCTATGACTGCGGGGCCTGCGGTTACAGCGGCTGCGAGCAGATGGCGGTCGCCATATTCAACGGGCTCAACCGACGGGAAAACTGCCACCACTACGTCCAGCACGTCGCCAATCAGGATCACGAGAAGGAAATCCGCGAGGCCGTCAACAGCATCACCGAGGCCGTGCGGTCCGGCAGCGAAGCCTTGAAGAGCAACGTGCATGACCTGCAGGAAATCAGGAACATGAACACGCTGACGACGGAGGGGATCAAGGACCTGCACAAGAAGGTGGACGGCATCTGGGACATCGTCGGCATCATCAACAACGTCGCCGACCAGACCAAAATCATCGCCTTCAACGCCGAGCTTGAAGCCTCCAGTTCCGGCGAGGCGGGCAAGAACTTCCACATCGTTGCGACGGAAATCCGCCGCCTGTCCGACACGATAATCGACAGCATCAAGGAAATCAAGGTCGTCATCGACGAGATACAGCGGGCCTCCGACCGCCTTATTCTGGACAGCGAAAAAGGAACCCGGCAGATAGACGCAAGCTGCGAGAACGCGAAGTCGCTCGAAAGGGGCTTCGGAAGCATCATGGCCTCATCCAGGGAGGCCGGCGGCAGCACGCAGGAAATCCGGGATTACGCCGGGCAGGTGGCAGCTTCGGGCGGACAGATTTTCAACACCCTCCAGCAGATTGCGCAGGGCATTGAAGAATTCTCCCAGAACACATCGGGCATTCCCGGTGCAAAGTAACCGACTTTTGCACGTGCACAGTTGATTTTAGCGAAAGGTGTGTTATAATAAATATAAGTTATAAATCATACGGCTCTCCGGGGCCGTTACTTTTTTTGTGGCTGGTAGGTAAGAATCATGAACGAATACTCCAACTCCGAGCATCTCCGCCCGGTGGTACACGTTGACCCGGCGAAATGCTGCAACTGTCACCGTTGCATCAGCGTCTGCCCGGTCAAGATGTGCAACAACGGATCAGGCGACCACGTGTCCGTCAACCATGACCTCTGCATCGGCTGCGGTACCTGCATCGATGCATGCGTGCACGGAGCCAGACAGGGAATAGACGATACACAGGCTTTCTTCCGCGACCTCAAGGCAGGAACGCCCATGGTCGCCATCGTCGCCCCCGCCGTCGCCGTCAACTTTGCCGGAAAAGATCTGGAGCTGAACGGCTGGCTCAAATCCATCGGCGTAAAGGCGGTCTTTGACGTAGCGTTCGGCGCGGAGCTTACGACCAAAAGCTATGTCGAACAGATAAAGAAAGAAAACCCGACCATCATGATTTCCCAGCCCTGCCCCGCCCTGGTCAGCTTCATAGAGATTTACCGGCCGCAGCTCATACAGCACCTGGCCAAAGCGGACAGCCCCATGGCGCATACCGTCGAGTGCATCCGCAACTTCTACCCCGCCTACAAGGACTGCAAGATTGCGGTCATTTCGCCCTGCTTCGCCAAGAGGCGCGAGTTTGACGAGAACGGGCGTGGCGACTACAACGTCACGATGAGAAACCTGGATATCTGGTTCAAGGAGAACGACGTCAATCTCTCCTCCTTCCCGAAAGTGAAATACGACAATCCCCTCGCCGAGCGCGCGGTCCTCTACTCCACTCCGGGCGGCCTCATGCGCACGGCGGAGAGGTTCGTCCCCGGCATCTCCTCCAAGACCCGCAAGATAGAGGGGCAGCCCGCCGTGTTCGAGTATCTTTCCGGACTGGACCGGTCGCTTTCGTCCGGAGTCAAGCCCTATTACCGCCTGGTGGACTGCCTGAACTGCGAGAAGGGCTGCAACAGGGGCGGCGGCACGACGAACAACAGGATGCCCCTGGACGAGCTGGAGGAGCTGGTTGAGCGGCGCGCCTACGACAGGCAGGAACAGTGGAAGACTTCAGGTTACAAGAAGAGCAAGGCCGCCCTCAAGAAGCTGGAGAAGACGATCGACGCGTACTGGAAGCCAGGGATTTACGACCGCAAGTACACCGACCGGAGCGCGGCAACGCGGAAGTTCATCAAGACCCCGACCAAGGAGGAGCTGCAGCAGATCTTCGTCAGCATGGAGAAGCACACCAAGGAGGACATGTACGATTGCGGGGCCTGCGGCTACACCGGCTGCGAGCAGATGGCCGTCGCCATCTTCAACGGGCTCAACCGCAGGGAGAACTG
>CADBRC010000194.1 GCA_902796985.1 uncultured Spirochaetaceae bacterium | reverse complement strand
CCTCCAGGACAAGAAGGGCTACATATACCTTGGAACCTACGACGGACTGGTACGCTTTGACGGCGTGGAGTTCACCACCTTCAGCCGAAACACCGATTCCAGATACGAGTTCGCCTCCGCACGTTCCATCTACCAGGACTCCAGGGACAACCTGTGGGTTGGCCACAACGACGAGGGCGTGACCTGTTTTGGGGCGGACGGCTCTCTTGCCAAATGGACGGTAGACGAGGGGCTCCCCAACAACAAAGTAAACGACATCTGTGAAGATTCTGAAGGGAACATCTGGATAGGCACTGCGTCCGGCCTCTGCTACCTTACTCCTGACGGTAAGATCGAGGAGCCTGCGGGACTGGCCGGACTGGGAGAGGAAAAAATACTGGTCGTCCACCTGTTCATGGACTCCTTCTCCCGAATATGGGTTACAACAGGCTCTGCGGATTCCCTGTTCGTCTGGGAGAACGGCCGGCTGGGGCGTTTCACGGGCATACAATCCATTGAACACCCCGCCATACGGGCCGTGACGCAGGCACGGGATGGAACGCTCTGCTTCGGGGTTGACCCCAACAAGGTGATTGCGATCAAGGACGGAAAGGAAAAAGTCCTGTACGCCGGACATCCCTCAAAGAAGGAGACGGCAATCTCCTCCATACTGGAGGATTCCCATGGAAACCTCTGGATAGGCACCGATGCCGGAATCGCAATCGTGACACAAGATTCTACCATATATTACGGCAAGGAAAACGGTTTGCCGGACGATGTTGTAAACGGGATTATAGAGGACAGGGAAGGAAACATCTGGATTTGTTTCAACAGGGGTGGCGTGCAGAAGCTTTCGGGCGGCCGCTTCCGCACGGTATCAACCGGTTCCAGTGTCAACGCCATCTGCGAGGACAAGGATCGGAAGCTTACCTGGCTGGCCAGCGACAAAGGGCTTTTGGCCTACAGGAACGGAAGGTTCATTGAGAACGACATGACCAGAATGTGCAAGGGCATGAGGGTCCGCCATGTCGCCCTGACAGATGACGGGGAACTGATTGTCTCATCATATTCCGACATACCCCAGATATGCATGGACAAAGACGGAAGGACAACCGTATGGACGGTGGAGGACGGTGTTGCCGGAAGCAAGTGCCGCGTATCCATAAAGACTTCGTCCGGCGACTATTACCTGGGAACCCAGGTGGGCCTCAGCATAATTCATCATGAAGACGGAAGCATCTCCACCCTGACGAAAGACGATGGTTTTTCCAACCATTACATCATGTGGCTCTACGAGGATGAAAAACACCAGGTCTGGGTTGGAACGAACGGCGGAGGTGTATACATCCTCAAGGACGAAAAGATTGTCAGGCATTTTTCGACCGTCGAAGGGCTTGCCGGAAACGTCATATTCAAGATATTCCGCATGAACGGAGGAATCTGGATCTGCACGGGAACAGGGGCGTCACGATACGTTGAGGAAACGGACAGCTTTGTGAACTTCAACTCAAAGAACGGACTTGGAACCGACAGCGTCTTTCAAATCCTGATGGACCGTACCGGACTTGCGTGGATGACGACAAACAAGGGGGTCCTTTCAGTTCCTTTCTCTGAACTGCGGGAATCCATCGACGGGAAAGGGGACAAACTTTCCGTGACTTATTACGGCGCATCGGACGGGATGGTCACAAACGGGGTCACGTCCGTTTCTCTGGCCTGTGCAGACTCAAGCGGCAAGCTCTGGTTCCCGTTTGTTGACGGATTCGCACTGTACGACCCCACCAAGGGAGATAAGAACAGCAGTGCGCCAAAAATTGAGGTTCAGAATTATACGGTAGATACGGAAAAGTTTGACTGGCTTGGAGAGAAAATCATTCTTCCGCCAGAGACAAAGCGTCTTTCCGTTAAGTTTACCGGCCTGAGCTTCATCTCCCCGGAAAGCATAAGCTTCTGCACCAAGCTGGAGGGATTCGACAGTTCCTATTCCGAATGGACCAGACAGCGGTCCGTCACCTACACCAACCTTAAGCCCGGAACATACCGGCTCCTGATCCGTTCTCAGAACGGGGATGGCGTGAAGAGCGAGACGGCGGCTCCTGTCGTCATAGAAAAAAAGCCCCACCTCCGGGAGCTTGTCTGGTTCAGGATTGTCATAACGCTGTCCATTCTGGGAATGCTTGCGATGTTCCCGTGGATACGGTTCAGGAACATGAACAGGCAGCGGCTCAAGCTTGCGAAGATGGTAGAGGACCGCACACGGGAGCTGACGATTGCAAACGAAAAGTCGGAAAACCTCCTGCTTAACATCCTTCCTGCAAAGGTAGCGCGAGAACTCAGCGAAGATCCCGGCCGCACCATAGCGCGCACATACAGCAACGCAACGGTGCTCTTTACGGATATAGTCGGTTTCACGGAGATGAGCGGCAGCATGGATGCAGAGATGGTCGTTACCATGCTCAACAGGCTTGTCAGCAAGTTTGACGAGCGTGCACGATACGAGGGTATTGAGAAAATCAAGACAATCGGCGACGCATACATGGCCGCAACCGGCCTGGGTGAATATGGAAGCGGAAAAGATGCCGCAAGAATGCTCCGATTTGCCCAAGGGCTTCTGCAGGACGTACAGGAATTCAATAAAATCTGGAAGACGAACCTTCAGATCCGGGTTGGAATCAACACCGGAAGACTGGTTGCCGGCATAATCGGGAAAAGCAAGTTCACCTACGACATCTGGGGCGACACCGTAAACGTGGCCAGCCGGATGGAGAGCACCGGGGAGCCGATGAGGATCCACGTGAGCGACGCAACCTACGAGCAGACCAAGGATTCCTTCCCTTATGGTGAGGCTGTCGTCGTCAGCGTCAAAGGCAAGGGCGAGATGAAGACCTATTTCCTGTAGCCGCTGCTATGATGAGGCTCCAGTGCGCGGGAAAATCAGGATACAGTTTCTTGCCGCAGACCTGTCACATTGAAGGCTTTTTGTGGTTACATATATGAAATGAAGACCAAACTGTCCCTGTTTGCCATATTGATTCTCATCCTCTGCACGGTGACCCCATTCGCCGCGGACGCAGTCAAAGAGGATGCCCCCTCCTACCCCACTCTCGATTTGTCCGCCATAAAGCCCAGCAAAGTGACGGTGCTGGGCGGGGCCGCCCTCGCCGAAGCGGTACGGAGCGAGTCGGGATATATGATTCCCATCGAAGGGAAAATTCTCTACGCCTTTGACGGCGAAGGGAACGCGGTCTGGACGCACGGACTTTCCAGCAAGGTGGAAAGCCTCTCTCCCGGACTTGGCGGTATCCTCTATGCGGTCAGCCGCAAGACGACACTGTGCATGATAGGCCCCGGCGGCAAGGAGCTGTGGAAGGCCCGGCCCGGATTCAGCATGGACGGCGACCCCGTCGCCGGGCGGGACGGCAGGGTCTTCGTCAGAGGCGGAGGAAAGGTCGCCTGCTACGGACTCAAGGGAACCCGCCGCTGGGTGACCGACGTGGAAGGGCAGGACGCAAGCCTCCCCCTGCTTGAGCTGAACGACGGCAGACTGCTCGTATTCCTGACCAAAACCGAGGGCGGCAAAAGCTGCGCCCTGACCCTCTCCCCTTTCGGAAAGCCGATGGAGGAACTGACATTCTCAGGCATGGTCAAGTCGGCGGCATCCTGCGGGGACGGGGTCCTGCTCTCGTTCTCCGACGGGGCAATAGGCCTCTGCAGCGTGCAGGGGGGCAAGTCCGTCTCCAGCTGGATAAAAGGCGCATCCGAGACGCGCTTCTCCTCTGCCGCACAAATTGTCACCGGCGTCTTCTCAGGCAGAACGGCGGCCTTTCTTTCCGGATCTCCCGCCCGCCTGCTCTATGTCAACACGCAGACCGGACAGATTGAAGCGGAAGCAAAAACAGGCCTGAACGCAGCTTCCCTCCGCTACAAGGCAGTCACAGCCCAAGGACTCGCGATAGCAGACAATGGGACGGCGGAATGCTACTCCTCCGAGGCTCTGCCGGTCTGGAAAGCGACTTATAACAACGCTTCCACCTGGTCCTACATGTTCATCTCGGACGAGGGCTTCATAAGCTTCATGGGAAAAGATTGGGTGATATCGTCTTACAGGGTCAGGCAGAACCTTTCAGCAGGGCAAGACTCCCTGTTCAAGGAAAAAACGGCATCGCAGTACTTCGCGTTCTGTTCGGACATCACGCTGGAATCTTCTGACGTGTACGGCAGGGCTGTCAGCGGCGCACTGTCTCTGGACATGATGAATGACTGGAAAAAAGGGGACTTCGGCAGCCGGGAACAGGGGTATGTGACCCTGCTGACCAACGAGATTTCTTCTATAGATGCAGCATACAACGCAACAGGTTCGGCCAGGGCTTTGAGCAGCTCCTACTACCTGACCCATCCCGCTTACTGTCAGGAGATATTCACGCTGGCAGCCTCCAGCCAGCTCGCCTCATTCGCCCCCTATATCGCACGGCTCCTGGTCAAAACAAGCGGGTCACCCCTCTCCCATACGCTCGTCAAGGCTGCGGGCGAAACGGCGTTTGACGCAGACGGATCCATGCTGGATGCGCTCATGTACACGGCACAGCATTCCTCAAATGACGGCGTACTGATGGCGATATGCGATGCGACATATGAGATATGCCGCTTCATGGGGAGGAATACATTCATACGCAAAGGCAACGCCATATTGAGTTACCTTTTGTACCCCCAGTTCTCACAGAGGGTACATGACTACGCCAAAAAGACCCTCGACAGGCTTATAGACGAGAAGATTTAGGGAAGCAGCTGCCCGAGCGCGTCGTTTACCTTCTTGTACTCAGTAACGACGGCGGGGAGCAGGCTCTTACCTTTCTCCACATCCGGTGAGTCACCGCGCAGGGCCTCGGTCAGCTCGGAGGCGGCATTGCCAAGCGCATCCATGCCCATGTTCAGGGCAAGTCCTTTGAGCGTGTGCGCCGCAACGAAGGCAGCCTTGCCGTCGCCGCCGTCTAGTGCCACTGTCAGGTTGGCATAGTTCTGGTCAGCTTTGAACTTGCCCAAGAGCTTGGTGATGAAGCCATCATCCATCAGGCGGGTCAACGCCGCATTATAGTCGCCGCCTATCGTATCATAGAACTCTTTTACTGTCATACGAACCTCGTTTTACACTTGTTTTCTTATGGCTTCGCCCCGCGCTAGCGCAGCAGGGCGGCTTTCTTCACGTTTTCAAACACGGACTCCCCGCAGAGCGTCCGCACTATCTCCATGGAGAACTCTTCCGCAGCTCCGGGTCCGCGGGCAGTGATGACGTTGCCGTCATGGATGAAGGGCCTGTCAGCCTGGTATCCGGAGACGAAGGCCCCCGCGTTCCCCTCGGTGCCGGGGTAGCCTGCCCAGGACTTACCCTCCAGGGCAGAAGTCTTGGAAAGGACGAAGGCAGGCGCAGCACAGATGGCACAGACCAGCCTTCCGGCCTTGTGCATCTCCTCGACAAGGGCAACCGCGCTCCGGGAGGCTGCTATATTGGTCGTACCGGGCATACCGCCGGGCACCACAATGGCATCTGGCAGGCTACCCGAGGCTGCCGAGAGGTAAGCCTCCAGCGTAATGTCCGCGTTGACGCTGACCTTACGGGACAAGGTGACCGTCCGAGAGGCCGCTCCCACGGCAACAAGGCTCACGTCCACCCCCGCCCGCCTCAGGTAATCGACAGGAGAGAGGGCCTCCACCTCCTCACTGCCGTCCGCAATCAGGACTATGGCACTTTTCATCCGCCGAACCTCCACTTTCATCGTTTTTTATAGTCTAGCAGATTTCTAATTGAATTTCTACAGGAAAAGGGGTAATATATAGATATGAAGCAAGTTCTCCTGATAGGCGCGTCCTACAAGTTCTTTGACTACCTCACGGAGGGGCTCAACCAGCAGCAGGTCAAGCTGGAGCAGAGCCCCAACATAAGGAGTGCATACACGGATCTCATCCAGATTCTGCCCGACCTTATCATCATCGACGTGGGGGAGCTGGGCGAGGATGCCATTCTCTTCCTGGAGAAGAAGGCGAAGGATCCGAACGCCAAGACTATCCCCATCATTGCAATCGGGGATGTGTCGGACAGGCGGAAAATCGCCTTACTTGCCAATTTCAGGGTCCTGAAATACTTCCGGAAACCGCTCAAATACGACGGTTTCTTCAAGTCCATCGGGGAGGCCCTGGGACTCAGTTTCACCGCCGACCAGACCGATTGCATACTGGAGATGCATGTCACCGACAACATCTTCTTCATAGAGATAGCAGGAGGCCTGAACCGCGACAAGATTTCCATGCTCCGCTACCGCCTGGACGACTGCAAGACCAAGCTCAAGATGACAGCTCCCAAGCTTGTCCTGATGCTCAGCGGCATGAACTTTTGCTTCCTGGACATGACCAACATCAGCCTGCTTCTGGAAACGATTCTCGCAGACAGGATT
>CADBRC010000193.1 GCA_902796985.1 uncultured Spirochaetaceae bacterium | reverse complement strand
GCGTCACGGGCGCGTCGGTCGAGAATGTCGTCAAGACGATCCGCTGCCCCAAGGACTCGCCTGAGGCCGAGCTGCTTGACTGCATTCAGTCGGTCCTGAAGGAGAACTCCCAGCTCATAAACGGTAAGGCGCGCATGAGGGAGGAGGTGTCTTCCAGCTACAAGCTTGACGTGCTCAATACGAGCGAGCAGCCGGACAGGATCGTCCGCATGATCGAGAACGCCCAGAAGTTCGCAGAGCAGGCGGCGAAGACCCACCGGGCCAGGAAGGGTGAGAACGGAATCCGGATGCTCTTCTACGGGATGAGCGGAACGGGAAAGACAGAGTTTGCCCGCTACATCGCGCAGTCGCTGGGAAAGAAGATCCTGCTCAAGCGGGCTTCCGACATTCTGGGTATGTATGTCGGTGAAAGCGAAAAAAACATCCGCGATGCGTTCGAGGAGGCGGAGCGGACCGGGAGCATCCTCCTGTTCGACGAGGCGGACAGCTTCTTTGCCGACCGCAGCAAGGCAGTACAAAGCTGGGAGCGGACCCAGGTCAACGAGTTCCTGACCCAGATGGAGGAGTTCGACGGAATCCTCGTCTGCACGACGAACCTGAAGAAGATCATGGACCCCGCGATGAACCGAAGATTCCACATAATCGTGGAATTCAAGCCCCTCTCGTACGAGGGCATATGCAGCCTGTTGCGGGGCTATTTCCCTTCCTGCTCGTTCTCGGAGGGGCAGCTGCGCGACCTGGACCGCTGTGGGACGGTCACGCCCGGCGACTTCGGCGTGCTCGCGGGCAAGATCCGCTTCATGGACGGGGAGGACATGACCGCGGACTTCATCACCGGTGAGCTGCTGAAGATTCAGGAGGAGAAGCAGGCCTCCTCCCGTGGCGGCCACGCGATTGGCTTCTGCGGTGCGGCGTAGGGCCGTCTGGGGCGGTCTGAGGCGAAGGAGGGCGGCCCGATGGGGGGCGGGCCGTCATGACTTGCGTGGGCCGTCATTCCGTCCGATGCGGTCTGAGGCGAAGTGGGGCCGCCCGATGGGGGGCGGCCCATCATGCCGTGCATGGACGGATTGATAGGGCATTGATGTTGTGGTATGCTTGTAGCTAAGGGGAGGGGCGTTTTGTATGAAGAAACTCTTTTGCGACCTTGACGGGCTGGCTGATTTTTTCAATAAGGAGCGGCTGGAGGCGGACAGCCTGTTCGTGTTTTCCACCGATGTAGTCAAGAACTCGTGGATAGACTGGATCGTCAGCCATCCCGAGCTGACGGGTACGAGCGCAGTTCCGCTTGAGAAGTTCACGGCCTGGGACAAGTTCAAGGGCGACTTCGCCTCTTCCCGGGACAAAGGGTCAGGCAAGGGAACGGTTCCCGCCCTGCTCAGGAAGCTGTTCGTCCGGGACCTCATAAGCCGGAACAAAACGGAGCACCTGTTCAAGTCCCTCATCGTTCCGGAATATGCGGACGATGCGCTTTCCTTTACGGACTGGATTGCCGCCATGCTTCCCTCGCTGGATTTCTGGTACAAAAGCTATCAGGACTACCTCAAGAAGTCGGGGATTGCCGAGGGGGCGGACAGAGATGCGGAGAATCAGGATCTGCTCTTCTTGTACAGGGAGTATGCTTCGTTCCTGGACACGCATGCCCTGTACGAGCCTTCCTGGATAGAGCCTGACTTTACGGGCCGGGCGGACTACTACCTGATATATCCGGAATTGCTGGAGGATTTCTTCGACTATGGGGATGCCTTCAGGAATGCGGACAACATCACGGCGGTTCATCTTCCGCCTCTTCCTGCGGATGCTGCGGCCACCGGGCCGGAATGTTATGGCTACAAGGACTCCCGGACTGAGCTTCGCCGCACCCTTCTGCTCATGCGGAAACTCGTTCAGGAGGGAAAGGCCCGCTGGCAGGACATGAGCCTGTGCGTTCCCGACATAGACCTCTACCGCCCCTATCTGGAGCGTGAGGCAGAACGCTACTGCGTGCCCGCCGTGATACATGCGGGTGAGAGCCTGCTCAAGTCCGGCGCGGCGGCCGTGTTCAGCGAAATCTACGATTGCTTCAGTTCCCGCTTCAGCTACGACAGCGTGAGGGCTCTCCTTCTGGACGCGCACATCCCGTGGAAAAAAGATTTCCGCATCATGATTGGAAACCTGGTCCGCGAGGGCTGCCAGATGCACTGCGTCTGCCAGTATGACGACAGGAAGGATATCTGGGAGGAGTCGTTCAAGGCGACCAGCGACAGGAACGAACGGGAGCTTTCTTTTTACTCTGCGCTGAAGAAGAACATCACAGCCATCTGCAAGGCGGACTCCTTTGCCAATATACTCTCCGCATGGATGATATTCAAACAGGACATGCTTGACACGAAGGACTTCTCGTCGGATGCCGACCAGATTCTGAGCCGCTGCATCGAGGAGCTTAAAAAGCTCATCCTTGTATGGCAGGATTACGTCGAGGGAACGGGCCTTGCCCTGGAGAATCCTTACGAGTTCTTCCTGACGGAACTGAAGGGATCCAAGTATACCCCTCAGGACAAGTCTAACGGTGTCCTTGTATACCCCTACAGGCTTTCTTCTGGAGCAGCCTTCAAGTACCAGTTCGTCATCGACGCAAGCCAGTCCAACCTGGAAGTTCCGGTCAAGCGCCTTTCTTTCCTGAGTGCGTCCAAGAGGCAGGCCCTGGGACTGCTTGAGCGGGAGAAGCTGGAGAACCCCTCGGTTCCCTTCATCCACCTGTACGCGGGACTGCGGAGGGACGATGAGGCTGCATATTTCGGCCCGGCATTTTCGTTCGCCCAGAATTCATTCTCCGGTTTTGCAATTGCGCACTCCTTCCTGCGGCCGGTCGAATGTGATGCGTCCCTTGATGCAGATGACTTTGTCGCTGGGGAGCGGGACTGGTTCCTTGCCGGAGGGGCGGAAAAGCCGTTCGCTTTCAGCGAGAAGATGCAGAAGGAGGCCCTGCGCTGGCTGGAGGGAAAGGAGCCGCTTCCTGCAGACGGGAGTCAGTCTGTTTTGAAGGAAAAGGTTCTGTCGCTCGTGATGGACAAGTGCGGTCGGATTGCGGACGGCATGCAGGATGCCGGGGGAGAGCAGGGGGTCGGCGGTGGCAATCTGAGCGCTGGCAGCGGCAAGCCTAACGGGGACGGGAAAATCAGAATTTCCCAGAGCGACCTGAAGGATTTCTTTCCCTGTCAGAGGTATTGGCTCTTTAACCGCCTGTTCAGGCTGGGCGACGACAGCCTGACGGGGGAACTGTCGGGGCCGTTCGACATAGGGAACATCAACCACAAGGTGTTGGAACGCTTCATGCTCTGGCGGATGAAGGAGACGGGCAGGCTGCCGGTGACGGAGGCCGACGGGAGCTTTGGAGGGGAAGAGGAGGCTATTTATGGCAAGCTCCGTCTTTTTGCCGAGGAGAGCATAGAGGATCCGGACATGGACTTTCATGACAGCATTCTTGCCAAGCTTGCGTTCCGCAGTCAGAAGGACGCGATTGCCCGCACGGTGCTGGACTGCCTGCATGCGATGTGCCGGCCGGAGGAAGAGAAAAAGCTGTCGTTCGGTGGTTGGGGAATTTTTGCTGCGGAAAAATGGTTTGCCGCGGACGGGGAGGACGGCAAGTGGACTTACGGGGGTAAGGTAGACTGCATCCTCAAGAACGATGTGGGAAGCCTCGCCATCGTGGACTACAAGAGCGGGGGAACCCCGACCGTCTCCTCGTGC
>CADBRC010000192.1 GCA_902796985.1 uncultured Spirochaetaceae bacterium | reverse complement strand
CTCATGGGCTTCGGCAATATCCTTGTCCAGCAGGAAGCGGCGCGTAATGTCCTTGCTGACCTCTCCTGCCATGTAATCGCGCTGAACGGAAACAACGGTGGGATTCTTGTTGGAGTTCTCCTGCTTGACCTCCTCGTTGTTCTCTTCGATAAGGCTCAGGATCTGCTTGTCGGTCGTGTTCTCCCGCAGCAGCTTGTGGTGGTAGCGGTAGGTGATGTAGAGCTTGGCGACCTCGTAGGCTCCCCGCTCCATGATTCCGGTCTCCACCAGATCCTGTATGTCCTCCACGCTGAGGGCGTGTCCCTCCTTGTGGCACTCAATTTCTATGTCATCGGCGATGGAGTTTATCTGAGAAGAAGAGAGCCTGTCGGCCTCCTTAACCCTGACGTTGGCCTTCTCAATCGCCTTTACGATTTTTCTTCTGTCAAAAAGAACTTCCGCGCCGCTCCTCTTGATGATGTTCATCCGCTGCCCTCATCTATGCCAAAACTTTTTTTCCACAAGCTATCTGCTTGCAGGAATTAAATTTGTGAAGTTATCCACACACTATATATATGGGTATATGGTGTGTCGTTAGAAATAATTCTACTAGCTATAGCGGTATTGGTCAAGAGGGAGCACCGATAAAACAGCGCATGCCTCCCTGCCGGGAGGGCTGTAATCCCGATGCAATGAGGACTAATCTTTCAGTGACTGCCTTCTCCGCTCGTAGAGGATGATTCCGGTGGCGACGGAGACGTTCAGGCTGTCTATTTTTCCGCAGGTGGGAATGGAGACTATCTGGTCGCAGGATTCTTCCAGCAGACGCGAGATGCCCGATCCTTCGCTGCCCATTACGATGCAGGTTCTCGCTGCAAAGCTGACCTGCTGGATCGGCGAGCCGCCCATGTCCGCCCCGTATATCCAGAATCCTGCATCCTTGAGCTGGCTTACGGCCCGGGCGAGGTTCGTCACGACCGAAACGGGAACGTATGCGCTTGCTCCTGCGCTTGCCCGTGCTATCACCTCATTATCCTGAATGCCCCCTGCGCTCCGCCGCTCTCCGGTAATCAGGAGGGACGCACCGAGCTGGTCGCAGCTGCGCAGGACGGCACCGACGTTGTGGGGATCGGTCACCCCGTCCAGAATGACAACGGTCGCCCCGTCGGGACAGGCGGAAAGCCACTGATCCAGCTGGACGGTCCTGTCTGACTTTTCGTCCTCGCCTTCCGCGATGAGGACGACTCCCCGGTGGTCGCGGGCTTCCGGGGGAAGGGACCGGACCTGCTCGTCAAGGGTTTTGTCGTCTACCGATTCTGAGGGAACGCCGTATTCTTTGGCAAGGGCAAGGATTTTCTTTACCCTTGGACCTGCCTTGCTGTAGAGGATATGGAGCTGTGCGGAATGCTTCTTTTCCGTACCGTAGCGGCGGAGACGCTCTTCTACGGCATGGAAGCCGGTATAACGGGTTTGCATGGCCGGGAATCAGTCGCCTTTGCTTTCAGTAAAGACGAGCATATATATAGAAGGAAGTTTGTCGCCGAGCGAAAAGCGGGTTATCGCGACGGTGTTGCCGTTCCTGCAGGTGTAGAGGGAGACCGGCATTATCTCGGACTCCTCGGTCAGCATCAGGCCGTATTTCTCAATCAGGTCCTGCTCATGGTTCAGGCTGTTCATCTCCGCTTCGGTTCCGCTGTTGTACTTGAGGTCGAACAGGCCCAGGTACAGCTTGTCGTCCTGGAAGCGCAGCTCTATCTTGCCCCCCTTCATGCCGCCGTACTTGCCGCCGGTAAAAGAAATGCTGCTCAGGGCATTGTTCGTCTGGTTGTGGCTCCAGCCGCCGGCCTCCATCATGTTGATGGCTTTCTCTTTGGATGTTCCGAAGGGAATGCCGCAGAAACCCAGAATGTCGTCTGCAAATGAAAACGAAGCTCCCGCGAAAAGGAAGATAAGGACAAGAACGGAAAATTTACGCAATGTAGCCTCCTTACTTTATATATGTAGCCCCTATATATTCAAAACTCCTCCGTCCCGTCAAGGTAACGGGCGGAGTTGTTTTTTTCCGGGAAATGCCTGCATCAGAACAAACCGGTGATGACCCCCTCATCGTCTACGTCTATGTTCAGTGCGGACGGAGCCTTGGGCAGGCCGGGCATGTCCATGATGTCTCCTGCAAAGGCGACGACGAAGCCCGCTCCGGAATAGAGCTGCACGTCGCGCACGGGGAAGGCATAGCCTGACGGCGCGCCGAGCAGGGCCTTGTCGTGCGAGATGGAATTCTGGGTCTTCGCCATGCAGACCGGGAGATTCCCGTAGCCCGCCTCCGCGTAGGACTTGAGCTTTTTGACCGCCTTGCTGTCGAACTCCACGCTTCCCGCCCGGTATATCTCTTTGGCGAGAGATTCAATCTTGCCCTCAAGCGGCATGTCGAGCGGGTAGAGGGGCTTGAACTCATTCGTTCCCTCTGAAAGCTCCACGACCTTCTTCGCCAGCTCTTCGGCTCCGGCACCGCCTTTGCCCCAGCCCTCACACAGAACGGCGGAACTTCCGGCAGCGGCGGCGAGCTCCTGTATCTTGGCAAGCTCCGCCTCGGAGTCACCCGAGAAGCGGTTGACGGCAAGGACGGTCCTGACCCCGAACTTCGCCATGTTCTCTATGTGCACGCGGACGTTCGCAAAACCTTTTTCCAGCGCACTGACATTTTCGGCAGAAAGCTCCGCTTTCGCTACGCCGCCGTGCATCTTGAGGGCGCG
>CADBRC010000191.1 GCA_902796985.1 uncultured Spirochaetaceae bacterium | reverse complement strand
TCCATGGAGCTTCCACTCACGTGCACGATGTCGAGGATGAAGAATTTCAGCACGGCTCCGATGAGCATCCCGACGGCGATGCTCAGGAGGGCGGACTTTATTTCGCGTTTCACTGTTCCCCCATTCTAATATCGGCATCCGATTCTGTCGATAGTGAAGTATATGGAAGTCATAAGCTATTCAATAAAAAGTTACGGACAGCCAGCAAGGGTTTCCGGCGCAAAAAGACCATTTTTCCTCAGAAGACCCCACGTGCGGAATCCGGCTTATGACTTCGGCAGGTCTGCCGCACATTCAGGGCGGGGAAGGGCAGAGGGGCAGGCCGCGGGCAAGAAGAAGCTTGTCAGGCTGGTCGTTCCGCTTTCTGCCCTCGCCGTTCTGGCCATTGCCTTCTCCATCCTCTTTGCCCGCATAGCCGCCTCCTACGACGGCAGGGTCAGGAAGGTTGACTTTGGCACCGTCCAGATGGAGGAGGTCAACAGTCTGGACAAGGCGATGTTCGACGTCGCCCTCTCTGATGAGGCCTTCTACGACAGTGAGGGCAACATCGTCTCCTCGATGGGGGAGGCGGGCGAGACAAGCGGACTCTTCTCCGATTATGCCTATAAGGAGCCGGTTACATACAGCGAGTACACCGTCAAGGCCGGGGACAGCATCAGCGTCATCAGCCGCGATGCGGGGCTTTCCAACATTTCCACGCTCATAGCCGTCAACGGCATTTCCAACGTCCGCTATCTCCGCGAGGGGCAGAAGCTCAAAGTTCCGTCCATGGACGGGCTTATCCACACTGTCGCCGCCGGTGAAACGGTTGAGGGTCTGAGCGTCAAGTACCGCACCCCCGTCGAGGACATACTGGATGTGAATGACTTGGACAGCTACGCGCTGACCGTCGGGCAGGAACTGTTCATCCCCGGTGCCAAAATGGACAGCACTTCTCTCCAGCGGGCAATGGGCGAGCTTTTTGCCTGGCCGATTACTGCCGACTACAGGATATCGTCGCGCTTCGGTGCGAGGAAGGACCCGATTACCGGGGCGGACTCATACCATACGGGAATAGACCTGGCATGCCCGACCGGAACGGCGGTTAAGGCTGCGATGAGCGGAACCGTCGCGAAGGCTGGTTGGTCCAACGTTTTCGGTAACTACGTCATCATCAAGCATATAGACGGCTATCAGACCCTCTACGGACATCTGAGCAAGATAAAGACCAAGAAGGGAGCTTTTGTCAGCCAGGGCGAGCTTATCGGCCTGGTCGGCAGCACCGGCTATTCTACCGGCCCCCACCTGCACTTCACCGTCTATAAGAACGGCAAGCTGGTCAACCCGTCTACCCTGCTAAAGTAGGTTGACATAGGTTTTGCCCGTGCCGCCGTCTTCGGGCCGGGCGAAGCCGAAGTCCTTGATCCCGGGGTAGTGGGACAGGTAGTCGTGCACGGCCTGCTGCAGAATGCCAGATCCCTTGCCGTGTATCACCGAGAAATTCTTGAAGTCGTGGATGATGCAGAGGTCTATCTGATGTTCCAGAGCCTTCATCGCCTCCTCGCTCCGCATGCCGAGAAGCCTCAGCTCGAACTTGGGCCGCTCGTCGTCCACGCCGGTCACTGACGGGGCTTCTATTTCTACGCCGGGGCTTGCCGGTCTGCCCGTGTTTTCCGTTGAAAGAAGGTAGAGCCGTGACTTGGGAAAGCTCATTTTCATTGAGCCGAACTGCACGCTCCAGGTGCCGTCCTTGTTGTCGGCGAGCAGCGTCCCCCTCATCTTCTTGGGGCCAGCAAGCACTTCTTTTCCGGGGGCGAATGTCAGCTGTTCCCGCCGTGCGTCCGCGGCTTTCTTCTGTCTGTCCTTGCCGGGCTTCAGGTCTTCTTCCCGCTTTTCCGGCGCACTTGCCAGGGCAAAGGCTTCTGCAGCGGACAGCTTCTTTTTGCTTTTTTTCTTGGAGCCGGATGAATGTGAGCCTTCCCGTGCCTTGGACAGCCGCATGCCGTTTTCGGCGATGATGCGCTCCTCTTCCCTGAGCTTCTGCTCCTCTTCCTCAAGCCGGAGCCTGTCAGCCTCCAGCTGCTTGTCCCTCGCCTCTATGTCCTCTTCCAGCTTGCCGATGAATGAGCGCACCTTGAGCGTCTTTTCCCGGGTTATCTCTCCTTCACGGAGTTCCCGCACCAGATTTTCCAGCATGCTCCGTGTCTGGACGAGGAAGCTGCTCTCCTGTGCGCTGTTCTGTTCCCGCAGCTCCAGCTCGCGCTTTCGGATTTCAAGCGTCCGGGCGTTGAGCTTGGCCGTTTTCTCGGCAAGTGCGGCGTTCTTTATCCGCTCCTCGCGCAGCATCGCGTCTATTTCTGCGTGTTTTTCAGTCAGACCCTGAATGAGGGCGGAGACATCGGCCTTGTCGCCAGCGATGTACTCCTCGGCTTTGGCAACGATTTCTTCCGGCAGGCCCGACCGCCTTGCTATGTCAAGCGCATGGCTTTCGCCGGGTACGCCCATGACAAGATGGTATGTGGGGCTGAGGGTTCCCGGGTCGAACTCCACCGAGGCGTTTACGCATCCGGGGTTCGTGTATCCGTAGTTCTTGAGGATTCCGTGGTGGGTCGTTACGAGAACGAACGCCTTCCGCTCAATGAGCTTGTCCAGTACCGCCATCGCGATGGCCCCGCCTTCCTGCGGGTCGGTACCGCTCCCCAGTTCGTCCAGAAGTACCAGACTGTCCTTGTCCGCGAAGCTGACGATTTCAGCCATCTTCTTCATGTGGCTGGAGAAGGTGCTGAGTGACTCATCGATTGACTGTTCATCCCCTATGTCGGCGAACACCGAACTGAATATAGGAAGCCGCGTTCCCTCGTCCGCCGGGACGGGGAAACCTGCCTGGTTCATCAGGGCAAAGAGGGCAACCGTCTTGAGCGTCACGGTCTTACCGCCCGTGTTTGGACCGGTGATTATCAGTATGTCTTTGCCCTGGATGAAGGCGATGTCTACCGGAACCGCTTTCTCGCCGAGCAGGGGATGGCGGGCTGCCTTTATGAGGGGGCTCTCACTCTCCCTGTCGCAATTGCCCGCAAAGCTCCCCCTGACGGAGACCAGGTAGCGGGCTGCCGCGAGCGTCGTGTCCAGGAGCAGCATCTGTGCGTGTACCTGCACAAAATCTTCCTTATAAAGGGAGAGCTTTTCGGTCAGGTCTCGGAGGATTTTCTTTATCTCATTTGCGAGGCGGGCTTCTTCCTGCACAAGCTCGTTGTTTGCGCGGACTGCCTCTTCCGGCTCTATGTAAAGGGTTTGGCCCGATGCGCTGACTTCGTGGATAATCCCCGATACCGTACCCCGCCTGTCTGCGCGGACTGCAAGCAGCTGCCTGTCGCCCCGCATGACGGGGACGTTGGACTGGAGGAAGGGCTTCTGCGCATTGTCCGTCGTGTATTTCCGGATCGCTCCTTCTGCTTCCTTCTGGAGTTCCCGTATCCTGTTGCGTATCGCCCTGAGCGCGGGAAGGTCCTTCACCTCTCCGTCCTTGTCCAGCACGGAGAAAATCTCCCCTTCCGCCTTGGACAGGTCGGGCATGGACAGTGCCTTCTCATTCAGCTGCTTTATGGGAAGCGATTCTGCCACACTGGTAATCGACTCGCGGAGTTTTTCCGCCGACTGACATAAGAGGCCGAGCGCGAACGCCTGGCCCTGCGTAAGCTGGGCTCCCGCTACGGAGAGCAGCTTGAAAGAATCCCTGACTGCAGGCCATGCGGACAACGGAACGGGGCGGGCCGAGCTCAGGTATGCCGCCCATTCCCTTCCCAGGCATTTGAGTTTTTCTATCTCCTCCGCGTCAGCCGTCGGTTCTCTTTGTGCGAGCAGTTCCCGGCCTTCCTCGCTCGCCGCGAAATGGGCAACCTGGCTGCGTATGCGGTAAAAATCCAGTTCCTCCGCTGTCTGTCCTGAAAGGTGCTCGCTCATGAATGTTTCCTTAATTGTTCCTTGTGGGAACAGAATACCACGAAACGGGGACAAAGACAAGTCCGGACGGATTTTCGGCGGGGGCCTGGCGGCCTTTCATCAATTAGGGGCAGCTCCCTTCAGTTCTCTCCGCAGAAAAACAGAGACAGGAGTAAAAGTATTTTGATTTTTTTCTAAATAGTTCTTGACAAATTCGTCCTGCCGCTGTATAAAGTATTTAGAAACGTTTCTAAATACTTTTGTGAGGAGGTTTCGCATGCCGTTTGCTGATACGTTCAAGGCCCTTTCGGATCCCGTCCGGAGGGAGATACTTGAGCTTCTGAGAAGCGGCCGTCTGTCTGCCGGGGAGATAGGTTCGCGGTTCGACATGACAGGAGCGACCATATCATATCATCTGTCGGTCCTGAAAAAAGCGGATTTAGTCCGCGAATCTCGGGAAAAGAATTTCATCTATTATGAACTGAACACAAGTGTGTTCGAGGAGCTGATGCTGTGGTTCAGCCAGTTCCGTCAGCAAGAAGACTTAGAAAAGAAGGAGATTTGACATTATGAACGAAAAGAAATCAACTTTTATCGCTACGCTTATTATCACGAGTTGTGTATGCCTCATGCCTATAGTTCTGGGCTTCATTCTCTGGGACAAGCTGCCTGAGATGCTTCCCCAGCAGTACGGCTGGGACGATCAGGTCAACTGGTCACTGCGTAAGCCCGCGGGATTTATCCTCTGCCCGGCAATCCTGGCGCTTGTGAACGTGGTGATTCAGTCCGTGCTCAGGCTTAGCAAGCAGCAGCTGAACAAGAAGGTTGTCCTGCTCATCTCCTGGCTCATACCTGTCCTGACGCTCGTGGTGAACTGCCTGATGCTTCTGAAAGCGGCGGGACTTGGAATAAGCGCAATCCATATCGTCATCCCCGTGCTATCCTTGATGTTCATCATCATCGGCAACTACCTGCCCAAGACCGAGCCGAACGGGGTTGTCGGTGTCAGGGCTCCCTGGATAAACGGGAATCCTGATGTCTGGGCCAAGACGAACAGGCTGGGCGGCATCCTGATGGTCATCACGGGCTTTGTGTGCCTCGCCACCTGCTTTACGCCAATCGGGAAGTATGTGTTTGTCATCAGCCTCATTGTCCTGATGGTCATAACGCTTGTCTACTCCCTGATTCTGGCAGCACGTTCCCGTTAGACCACAGGAAGTATAAACTGCCAGTTTGCAGGATGTGCAGACTGGCAGTCCTCAAGGCTTCGTTTTCCCTACTGAGACAAGTGCTTCCGCAAGCAGATTTCTGACAGAGAGGCAGTCTTTTGCGCATAAGCTATTTTTCTTTCCGGGACAAGCTGGTACACGGTTGCGGACAATCCAGATCAGTGAAGAATTCCGGCTTGTTCACAGTTGAATACCAGTTGTTCACAGGTTCATTTTCGGGTTGTCAGGACTTGTAAACCGGCTTGGTTATGTGAACGTTTTCAGCGTTAGCTCAGAACTGCCAGCGGGAGCCACGGCATTGCCACGACAACAGCGTAGGGGATGCTACCACTGTGACTGTCTCTATTCTATGACAAGTGGCAGGGATTGGAGCAGTTGACAGTTTTCAGGAAAAAACTGCAGTATGGCTTCCGCGACTGTGCAGTTGAGGTTGAACAGAATGCGAAAAACAGGTAGAATAAATCTATGCTCGGCTTTCAGGAAGTCATAGAGCACCTCAAGGATACACACGGCCTGCTCGTCGACAAGAACCAGGAACGGGATTTGCAGAACATAGGCTACTACCACGGCTACAAGGGCTACCGCTTTATACGGAAAACCTCCAACCGCATCGCATTCACGTCATTCAGCCAGGTGGTTAGCCTCAACCGATTTGACATGCGCCTAAAATCCATACTGTACCAGCGGCTCATGTTCATCGAGACTGCCCTGAAAAGTTATGTGATAGAAGCCGTCCTCGCAGACTGTGGCAGCGAGGATCTTTCCGAAGTCTACAAAAAGTCGCTCACCTATTATCAGGAATTCTCACCCAAAAGCAGTAATCCGGGAGAAAACAGGCGCTCACGGTACAAACAGGAATTCAAAAAGCGCAAGGACTTGGAAATGCGGATTAACTCAGCCCTCATCCGCGACTATATGCAGGGACGCGATATCGAGACACACTTCTCAAGATACTGCTGGCGAAAAAGGGGCATGTGCACTCCATTTTTTTGCGTAAATACGCATTTTTCGGGAGTAGACGGCGTGCTCCCTGCCAGGCCGAACGTCAAGTCTTACGGCTGTTGACAGCTTTCTCGCGGCTCTCCATCTTCTCCAGGAACTTCCTCAGAGTCCTGCTGGCATTCGTCTTGTCGCGTCCGAACCAAGCGGCGACTTCCTGCTGAGTGGGACATTTGTCGCCGGAAAGGAAAGCCTCCTTGACCTTTAAGGCTTCAGCCGTCATTGCGAATGACCTGACCGCAAGGTATTCCTGTGCCATCTTGCTTGGCATCTTAGCTTCCTCAGACTTCGACAAAAAGACCCTTGTTAGCAATGCCGACAGAAAGGGTTTTGTACGTTCCTGCTGTTCACGGAAGATGGAATCCATCACAGTCAGACAGTTTTCAAGCTCATTCTTATCAATGGATACTTGTTCTTGAGTTGGATTAATCGTTTTTTGTGTTTCAAAAATCGATATTTCTTTCTCTTCCTTGTCGCTGTCCATCCGGGCCGATATTGCCCTGCACACAAGCAGGTTCAGCTCAAAGCCATCAAGCTGTGCCTCGTCAAAGTTTTTCGAGGCAAGACATTCACCGTTCCTCATAATCCGGTATTCGTTTCTTTCAAGGCTCTCCTTGCATACGACAGCGTAAGACGGTTTACCATATATACGGTCCGCCTCTGCATCCGGTGTGCACCGCTGGTATGCTTTGAGCTTCTCGCATACCGTCGTCATGTACGGCAGGAGCGAGGGCGACAGTTCAATGAACACGCGCCTGTCGGTTTTCTTCCGGACGGGGAAGATGTCCAATGTGTCTGCCGTGCGACGGAGCGAATGTGCCAGCTGGACGAACGCAAGGATGTTTATGGCCGAGAGCGTAAAGACAAGCGGGCGATGGACATATACAGCCCCTATGTGGATATCCTTCACGACGGCAACCATCATCGCCCTGCTCGCAATAAGGCACACGCAGAAGAATACCAGTGCCTTGCCGATGCCATCCTTGTCTTTCGCCGACCGCCCAAGCAGATTGTTGAGGATGATGAGCAGGATGAGGACTATAGGGACCAATATCGCACTTGTAGCGACCGTATATGTGAATACGCAGAGCGCAGCGGTCGCGCAACAGACACGCACCAGCAAATGCGAACCGGCCCAAAGCGATGCCACCGCGGCAAGGCAGAACAAGAACAGCACCAGGCAGGCACAGGCAGTTTCCCATGACGTGCCCAGGCAGTACCTCAGGTGCTCAAAGTCGTCCTTGACGAACGGGTCATAGTTCAGCCCGTTGGAAAGCTTTACCTGTATCTTCTTCTTGAAGAAGCCCGGCATGTTCACCAGGCTTTCAAGCGTACTTTCAATGGACCTGCGGTATTCTTCCAGCTTTGCGGCATCCGTTGCGGTAAAAAGGCGTTCCCTGAAGCCGTTCTCGGTATACCGGTAGCAGAAAGTTCCG
>CADBRC010000190.1 GCA_902796985.1 uncultured Spirochaetaceae bacterium | reverse complement strand
GCAACAAGGACGTCCGGTTCACCCCGGAGATGGTGGAGGAGATAAAGCGGCAGATTGCCCTCTACTGCCAGGTGCAGTTTAAAAAAGAGGAGCTGGACTACCTTGCTTCCATAAAGTGGCTGGACAAGGGCTATATCTCCTTCCTTGCGGTCTGGCATCCTATGCTGGAGCACTTCATCATCAACACTGATGCTGAGTGCGGGCTGAACATCCGGACGGTCGGCCCCTGGTTCCTGACGATTTATTACGAGATTCCCGTTCTTTCCATCGTTAACAACGTTTACTTCGCCTACCAGTACAAGGACAGGTATGACGAGATTGCCGCCTCTGCGATTGACCGCGCCAAGGGTAAGATTGAGAGCCTTGCGAGCGGAAAGTATGAGATAGGGGCTTTCAGCGAGTTCGGTACCCGCCGCCGTTTCAACAAGGGAACCCAGGAGCAGATAATCAGGATGTTCAAGGATGCGAACAACTCCGGCAAGCTCGGCGGCAGCGTCTTCTCCGGCACTTCCAACGTGGAGATTGCGATGAAGGAGGGGCTTACCGCAATCGGTACGATGGCTCACGAGGTCTTCATGGTGACGGGGCAGGGCTACCCGGAGCGCAACCCCGCCTATTCAAATAAGTTCGTCATGGACGACTGGCACGAGCTCTACGGCGTTCAGCTGGGAATCGCGCTTACGGACTGCATTACGACGGACTGTTTCCTCCTGGACTTCGATGTTAAGAACGCGACGCTGTTCAGCGGCGTGCGGAACGACTCGGGTGACCCCATCGAGTGGGGCGAGAAGATGATTGCTCACTACAAGAAACTCGGCATAGATCCCGCCAAGAAGACCCTGCTTTTTTCGGACAGCCTGGACTTCGAGCGGGCTACCAGGATTTACCGGCATTTCAAGGACCGGACCCGGGTCGCGTTCGGCATAGGAACCTTCCTTGTCAATGACACCTGCGTGGAGCCGCTCAACATTGTCATGAAGACCGTCAAGGCGAACGGCATTCCCGTTGTCAAGATTTCTGATTCGCCGGGAAAGGGAATCGGCGAGAACAAGCAGTACGAGGAGTATTTGCAGCGCGCCATCAACTGGCGGCTGGGGAAGTACTAGCGTGACGGTCATCGCGGAGATAGGAACCGCCCACTCAGGCTCGCTGGACAAGGCGTATGCCCTGATTGACGCTGCGGCGGAGGCCGGGGCGGACTGCGTGAAGTTCCAGTGGGTCTACGCCGATGAAATCCTGCACCCGGACACAGGCTTTGTCAGTCTGCCGGGCGGGTCGGTCAGGCTCTACGACCGCTTTAGGGAGCTTGAGGTGGACTCCTCCTTCTTCGCTTCCTGTCTGGACTATGCCCACAAGAAGGGGCTTCTTTTCGCATGCTCGCCGTTCGGCCTTCGTTCGCTTAAGGAGCTTGCCGCGATTCAGCCTGACGCGATAAAAATCGCAAGCCCCGAGGTGAACCATTACCCTCTGCTTGAGGCATGCGCCTGCTATTACGGAAAGATTCCGATTATCCTTTCGAGCGGGGTCTCCCGTCTGGGCGACATAGAGCGGGCGGTCGAGATGCTGGAAGGTGACCTGGCTGCCCCCGCAGAAGAAACTGGTGGTCAGGGAGCGGCGGGGGACAGTCAGGAAGCTTTGCCTCCCTTGACCCCGAAAGGGGGCAACCAGGAGGCCCTGCCTCCCTTGACCCTGCTCCATTGCATTACGAGCTATCCTGCGCCGGAGGAAGAGTACAACGTCCGCTGCGTGGACACGCTTCACCGCGTCTTTGGAATTCCCACCGGGATAAGCGACCACAGTCTGGATCCGGTATTGATTCCCGTGCTGACGACGGCTCTCGGCTGGGTAATGATAGAAAAGCACATCACGCTGAGCCGCAAGACAGACGGCCTTGACGATCCGGTGGCGCTGGAGCCGGAGCAGTTTGCCCAGATGGTGCAGGCAGTCCATCAGTCCCAGGCTGTTATCCGTAAGTGCAGGAAAGACGGCGTTCCTCTGGCGGCCCCTGTCGAAATTTTCCGCCAGATGGCCGGGCAATACGGTGAGGACAAGGTTTCGGCGGCACTGGGCAGCGGGGAGAAGCGGCTCGCCGCAAGCGAGCGGGCCAATTACGGACGCACCAACCGGAGCCTGCACTATATGCGGGCAATGAAAAAAGGCGAGCGGATAGGGGAGGCCGATGTCTCTGTCTTGCGTACCGAGAAAGTCCTGTCTCCCGGCATATCACCGGAGTATGCCCGCCTTGTCTCTGGCTGCATCCTTTCCCGCGATGTTGCGGCGGGAGCGGGCGTGGACTGGGAGGATCTGGTAAGCCGCTAGCAGGGATGTAAGGACGTGTGAGTGTTGGTGAAAAACGCATTTCCATTGTCCACTTGACTTTAGATTGTTCTACGGTACAATAGAACTATACGGAAAAAAGGAGTTTTCCATGAAACGAACTGCATTGTTTATTTTTGCCTGCATTTTTGCCGCCTCCCTGTGCGCTGCGCAGGAGGCCCTGAACGATCCTGAAATCAGGGATGAGAGTTCTGTCGTTCAGCTTGTTGCGGATGAGGAGCAGCAGGGCACCGCCTCTTCTGCTGATTCTTCCGGCACAGTCCCGAATATGGATGTCCTCCGGGACCTTGAGCGTGAGAGTTACAAATGGGCCTTCGACAAATTTACCGTCTTCGTCCAGGACAAAAGCATGTGTGACGTGGGGACCGCCCTTTATGAAGATGCCCTCCGCAGCGAGGCCATGAAGGAGCACCCGGACTGGCCTATCTGGGCCGTTGACCTTGCGCTGGAAGATGCGAGGGATTCCTACCTCCGTAACCTCTTGTTTGCTCGATGAGGAGGCTGTCCAAGGCCCAGGGCATCCTCGTCTTTTACGTTTTTGACCTCGCCCTGCTTCTCCTCCTTATCATCTCCTTCCTGCCCTTCATGCGGCGGAAGGGGCCGTCCTCCAAGGATACTGCCCTGCTGAACCCTGCCTATAAGGATGCTGTCTCTTTTATCGAGCTGTCGCAGGGCGGGGGCGGCTTGTTTTCCGGGGCCCGGACGGTCAGTCTGGAGAAGGCCGGGACAATCTGGCTTGGAAGCTCCAGCGACGGGAACGGGGAGTTTGTCTGGCCCGCCGACATGCAGTCTGTGGGAAAGCTCCTGGAATTGGTATCGTCTGTCATACGCTCTTACGAGAAGTCCTCATCCCGCAAGGATTGGGGAGCGTTCGGCATTACGGACAGCGAGGCTTTTTCCCTTAGTTTCTATGATTCATCGCACAAGACCCTTTCCTTTCTTTATTTTGGAATCGATGATCCGCTGACCGGCCGTGTCTCCGTCCGCTCCGCCTCAGACGTGACGGTGTATGAGGTTGACGGCGGCATCCAGCCCTACCTGACGGCGGACGAATCTTTCTGGGCTGACCCTTTCCTGTACCCTCAGTGCCTGACCGGGCTTGGCAGGGCGGAGGCCGAAGAAGGTCTGCGTCGGGGAAAGCTTGAGAACATACGGCCCCGCGAGGGACTTGCAGCAGATCATACCGGCAGGCTGTACTTCGGAAACGGAGCGGAAATCCTGTTCAGCATATACAGAAAGGACTCTTCGTATATAGTTATTCCGTCATTGACTCCTGGACCCGCCGCTTCCGACCTGGAGCGGGCGGCAGTCTCGCGCATCAGCTACCGCTACGGCATAAGCGGACTGACGCTGGACAATCTGCTCGAAGAGCTCAGACAGGCGGAGTAGTTTAGTCCGTCGTTATCTTGTCTATGATAATGCTGACTTCCTCCAGCATGATGCCGGTGTTCTTTTCGATGTTTCCGATGATGTATTCCTGGAGCTTGCGGATTGTCCCTGTCAGCTGCTTGCCGAAGGGGACGTCAATCGTCAGTACAAGCCGGTAGCCCTGCTTCTCGGGCTTGATGACGAGCTTCCGTACGTGAATCTTTATGTCATGGTCCTGATCGAACTGGTCAATGCAGTGCAGGGTCATCTCGACCAGCGCTGCCTGTGAGATTTCCAGCCGTCCCTTCTTGCTGAATTCCGGGGTGACGATGGACTTCTCGTCCATCTTGTCTTTCTTGAGCTTCTTCATGCTCTTCCCGAGTTCATTGGAAAGAAAGTCCCTGACCGAGGAATAGAATATCTGAGGATAGGACTTTTTGACCTCTATTGCAGGAACAGGGATGACATGCTTGCCCTCAGAATTCCGGCTGACGATGGCCTTCTGGATTTCCTCCTGACTTGCAATCTGTTCTATGTTTATGATTTTCTCCGGCTGGGGAATCTGCAGGCGGTCGCATATCTTCTGCACCATCTTTTCGCTTGTACCGATGATGAGTATTCTCTTTATGCTCTGTTTCTGTATCGCCTTGGCGACCGCATCCCGGTGTTCCTTGTCGTCAAAGAGGGCTACACGGACCGCTCCCATGTATGTCTTTTCATGTTTTGCGGATTTTCCTGCGACGATTTTTTCGTCCTGTATCAGAAGCCCGTCGTCGATAATCGCAGTCAGCGCATACTGCTCGGCAATCAGCTTTGCGCGGAAGCTTTTGCCGGTGCCGCTTTTGCCGATGAGAGCGTAGATGGTCATGCCGTTGTTTCGGAGCCTGGAAAGAAAACTCATAATCTTACTGGTAAATTATACTTCCCGGCGGGGAGTTTTGCAAGCTTTGGGGCGGGAAAAACTGTACGGCCTTCGCGAAGTCTTCCGGCAGAGGGGCTTCGATTCGTTCCGGCAGGGAGAGGGGATTGTCCGGGGGAAACTCCATCGCAAGGGCGTGCAGGAAGAAGTGACCTCCTCCTGAAGGGCCTTCACCTGCGTTAGCGCCGCCGTAGGCACTGTCGCCGGCGAGGGGGTGGCCGTGCAGGGCGGACTGGGCTCGTATCTGGTGCTTGCGGCCGGTCAGCAGCTCGTACTGCACGAGGGTAAGCGCATTCTGTCCCCTGCGCCCCTGGCTGACGGGGTGTACCTGCGTGCGGGCGAGGCTGCCTTTGTCCCCGGCCTCTGCCGTCCGTCTTACCGTGTGGAAACCGCTGCCGCTGCTTTCGCTGTCAGCGGTCAGCCTGTCTTCCCACAGGGCGTCTCCTTCCAGCTTCCCCGTGCAGATTCCCAGGTAGAACTTCCGTATTGTCCGCTCTTGAATCGCCTTGCTGAACCAGGCTGCTCCCCGTGCGCTCCGGGATATGGCGAGGACTCCCGATGTATAGCGGTCCAGGCGGTGGAGGGGGGCGGGGGTAAATGACAGCGACCCGTGCGGCCCCGCACTCTCCCATTCCTCCCTGACAATCCGGCTGATGCTTTCTTTGCCGCCAGCCGAGGGCTGTACACTGATGCCTGCGGGCTTGTTTATGAACAGGAGGTCTTCGTTTTGAAAGAGGATTTCCAGACGTGTTCTCGGCGTGCTGGCGGGGACGAGTGACGGGGCAGGGGGGAGGTCTGCAGCTGGAGCGGGCAGGGGAATCAGCCCGTCTCCGTACCCTGAAATAAGGAAGCCCGCTATCTCTATTTTGTCTCCCTCATGGACCCGCGTTGACGGCTCTGCCCTGCTTCCGTTCAGCCTGACAAGCCGTTTCCGCAGGGCCTGAAAGATGTTTACAGCCGGAGCCGGGCTGCTGTCTGCACTTCTCCCGTTGGCCGTCCTGCCGTCCAGTATGGCCCTGAGCACCCGGTCCAGGCGCTTGCCGTCATCATCCTTGCCTGCCGTAAATGCCGCGAATTCCATAGCCCCTCCGCTCAGAGGCCCATTGCGGACAGGAGGGAATGCAGGCACTTTCCGAATGCGTCCAGCTCCTTTCCCCCGTAGCTCTCGCGGGTATGTCCCTTGTGAAGGCCTAATGCTTTCATCTGCAGGGAAAGCTCCCGCTCCTTGAGCCGTTTCTCTACCGTCCGCTTGTCGTAGCAGATTCCCCGGTCGTTGATGACGCGGATTTCCCTGTCCACCAGTCGGGCAGCCAGGGGAATGTCGCGGGTCGCCACAATGTCTCCGGATGTGCAGCCGTCTGCAATATAGTCGTCCGCCGCTCCGGGTGTCTGGGGGCAAATCCGCATTTCAAAGAGCGGGTTTTGGAGGCTGAAGGGAATGTCATGGTTAGCGACGTAAAGGACCTGAAGTTTTTTGCCAGCCGCAGTCTTTAGCAGCAGGTCACGCGCCTTTGCAGGAAAGGAATCCGCGTCAACCCAGATTTTCGGTCGTGCTGCCGAGGGTGTTTCAGTCAACATCTGCCAGAACCTTGTCTATCTTTTCTATCATGTCGGCAGTAATGCGGTTTGCTTCCGCATCATTCGAATTGTTCAGAGCCTTGGAGTAGCTCGCATTTCGCTGCTTCTCCTTATACAGCTCATCGACAAGGGTAATCCCCGCCATGATGCTTATCTCAAGGTTATCTTTTATCTTGCTGGTTTGTTTTATTGTGTTGATAATTTCAGAATAATAGGAGAAGAGTTTTTTGAGGTATGCGTCTTCCTCCGGGGCCTGTACGGCAAAGGATGTTCCCAAAATGTCTATCTGGAGCCTGCCCATCGCCGCCGTCCCGGAGAGATACGATTAGAAAATGTCGAACTGCCCGTTCAGGGAATCCGCGTCCTGTCCGCCGTCTTCTGCGGAACTGCCAGCTGCGGCCTCATCTGCCGGAGCCGGTGCGGATGCCTCGGAAGGAGCTGAATCGCCAGTATCAGGGGCTGCTTCGTTGACCTGCACATCGGTGGATGTGCCCGTCGCGTCAGCAATCTCTTCGGTGACTTCCTTGAGCTCCTGGGATTCCCCGCTGGCGTTTGTGCCGCCAGTGTAGTCGAAGGCAGGGGCATCGTCGTCCTCTACCTCTTCATCACCTGTGCCCTGCGGGACCGCTGCTATCGGAGAATCATTCCCCTCCGTACCGGCGGTCTGCGTGGCATCACCGCCGAGCACCGCGTTCTCCACGGTGTCCAGACGGTTCAGCGCAGTAAGTATACCTTCCTCAATCTTGCCCTGGTTCGCTTCAAGGGAAGAAACCAACTCCGTTTTTTCGTCCAATGCCTTTGTGAGCTCAGCACACTTGGTGCGCAAAGCATCATTGTCGTTTTTCAGCTGCTCAATCTGCCCCGTGAGGAAGTTGATTTTTCCTACAGCGGTTTCAACCTTTTTCTGCAATAACAAGACTTGATCGAGGGAAATCATACCTACTGCACCTTATGCGTTTGCGATTCGTTACGCGCTCTGAGCCTCGCCCAGGGCCTTCTTTGCGACCTCAACGACAGCCTTGAACGCCACGGGATCCTCAACGGCCATGTTGCTCAAAGCCTTGCGGTTGATGACGACGTTTGCCTTCACCAAGCCGTTGATGAAGCGGCTGTAGGACAGACCCTCCGCCCTGACGGCGGCATTGATGCGGGCAATCCACAGCTGCCTGTAGACGCGCTTCTTTTCCTTGCGTCCGGTGTAGGCGTGGTCAAGCGCCTTGACGACCGCGTCCTTCGCAGCCTTATAGTTTGACTTCCTGTCGCCGTAGAAGCCCTTTGCGAGCTTCAGGATTTTATTACGGCGATTCTTCCTCTTCGGACCATCTACTGCTCTAGCCATCTTTCAATCTCCTCGAATTCGATTTTTCAGTTGCTTTGCAACGCCTGCGTCTGCAGGTGCTTACGCGTAGGGAATCTGCTGCTTGCGGATTCTCCTGGCCGAATCCTCGGAAAGGATGCCTGCCTTGCGGAGGTTCCTCTTGCGCTTGGGAGACCTCTTCGTCAAGATATGACGGAGGTTCATCTTCTTGTACTTTACTTTACCGGTTCCGGTAAGCGAAAAGCGCTTTGCTGAGCTTTTCTTTGTCTTCATCTTGTTCTTAGACATTTCCATCCACCTTTTCCTGGGTTTGCGCCACAGGAGTTTTCTTTTTGGCTTTTGAGCCGAGCGTCATGGACATGAAGCGACCGTCCATCATTGGGGCCTTCTCCATGACGTAGGAGCCTTCGGTAAGCCTTTTTTCAACCTCTTTTAGGACATCATAGCCGAGTTCGGTATGGGCAAGCTCACGCCCGCGGAAACGAATCGTTACCTTAACCTTGTCACCCTCGTCCAGAAATTCCTGTACATGCTTAGCCTTCGTGTCAAGGTCACCCGAACCGATTTTAGGCTGCATACGGATTTCCTTGATTTTCAATACTTTCTGGTTCTTCTTGGAGTCACGGAGTTTTTTCTCCTGTTCGAACTTGTATTTT
>CADBRC010000189.1 GCA_902796985.1 uncultured Spirochaetaceae bacterium | reverse complement strand
GACAACTTCCTCTTCTACGATGTCTGGGATAACGGCCACGTCAACGAGAACATCTTCGCCTACTCCAACGGCTCCGGCACGGAGCGGACGATTGTCTTCTACAACAACAAGTACGAGCGGGCACAGGGATGGATCAAGCAGTCCTGTGACTACGCTGTCAAGACGGGGAGCGGCGACAACGACAAGACCCTGGTTTCCAAGACCCTGTCCGAAGGTCTGCAGCTCAGCCCGGGCTGGAAGAACTACTGCATCTTCCGTGAGCACAAGGCCGGACTCTGGTACGTCAGGAAGAGCGATGACATCATCAATCAGGGAATGTTCGTCGCGCTCAACGGCTTCGAGTACCAGGTCTACCTGGACGTTCAGCAGGTGGAGGACACGGCGGAAGGCAAGTACGCCAAGCTTCACGAGCTTCTGAACGGACGGGGCTGCGAGGATCTGGATGTCGCGTGGGAGGAGTACCGCTACAAGGATTTGTACGCCATGCTGGAAAAGTTTGCTACGCCGGAATTCCTTACGTCCCTGCACAATCTCTTTGCAAGCGATGAGGAGCTTGAGGAGAAGAAGGAAAAGCGTCCCGTCCTGAAGGAGCTTTTCGCATCCGTAGAGGAAGCGGCCCTCGCCTATTACGAGAAGGAAGAGGAAGTCGCCAAAGAGATCGCCGCGCTGGCTGAGGATGAAAAGAAGGTCGGCGAGAGTGCGAAGACTTCTGCCAGCCAGAAGGCCAAGCGCAACAGCAAGAAGTCCGTCAGCGCGACCCCCGAGGAGCGGTGGACGGGATTCAAGAACCAGGTCGAATTCCTGTATGACAGCTACAAGGCACAGGAGTCACCCTTCGAGCAGGAGCTTGCCAAGGGGCCGAAGGGCTCTGCCAACGCGCCCGACATACTCACGGCGTTCGCGATGGTCTCATCGGCGGGGCAGCTTTGCCTTCGCAAGTGGGGCTACGCAAGGAAGCTCACCGAGTACCTGACCCAGGCCGGACTCAAGGCCGACGGCATGAAGGAAACCTTCCTGAACATCTTCTCCCTGATGTCCGCCCGCAGCCTGAACTTCGGTGCGGCCAGCTATCTGAGCTCCGCATACGAGCTTGCCCGGGAGCTGACTTACGGTGAGCGGGCCTTCGCCCTGACCGGGGCCAACGAGTTCAACGGAATCCGCTGGTTCAACAAGGAACGGATGGACCTGACCCTCTGGTACCTCCTTGCGGCGGTTTCCATGTACAGCCCCCGCATAACGAGGAACAACATCTTCAAGCTCTACAAGACCCTCTGCACTGCGCGTGACGGGGCCGAGTATCAGTGCGAGAAGTTTACCGAGGCAATCCGCCCGGTCAAGAAGGAAGCCAAAGCCAAGGCAACCGCCAAGAAGCCTGCGTCGACCAAAGCGGCAGCCAGCACGGAGAAGAAAACGGTAGCTAAGAAGACGGCAGAAAAGAAGCCCGCTTCCAAGAAGTCTGCTTCTAACTCAAAGGCGAAGAAGGAGAAGTAAAACCCTTTTTGGGGTCCAGGGGGCAATGCCCCCTGGCGGTGCTGGGGGAAGAAAGGGGTTCGGGGGAAGGAACCCACCGCTTCTGAGTAGAGGGGGTTCCTTCCCCCGGAAATAAGGGGGTACAGGGGGACACCCCTGTATAAACTAAGAGGGGCTGGGGCTCACCCCAGAAGCTTACAGGAGGCCTGGGGGAGCCCTCCCCCAGAAATTATTTAAGGCAGGAGCAGCCGTTGTAGTCCAGGTCGGTCAGTATTTCGGTATGATCGGGGAAGACTGCGACGGTGTGCTCCTCGTGGCAGGACCAGCTGCCGTCGGCGGTGTAGACAATCCAGTCGTCCCCCGGCTTGCCGGTAATCACATCGTCTGTCCCCTCGTTTATCATCGGCTCTATGGCGAGCACCATTCCTGCCTGTATGCGGGGATTGGGGCCGGGCTCCGGGCAGTTGGGGATGGACGGATCCTCATGTACGTCCAGTCCTACTCCGTGTCCGCAGTAATCGTAGACCACGCCGTAGCCGTTCTGCTTGTTGGCGATGTCATAGACCGCATTGGAGATGTCCTTTATCCGGTGGCCGGGAACGCATGCCATGATGCCCGCCATCAGGCTTTCCCGTGTTACCTGTACAAGCTTGCGGTGCTGGGGCTTCACATTGCCGACCATGACCGTGTGGGTGCTGTCAGAGATATAGCCGTTCAGGTTTATTCCTATGTCGATTGAGACCAGATCCCCGTCCCGGATGACCCGTTTCTTGGAGGGAACCCCGTGAATGACTTCCTCATTGATGCTGATGCAGGTTGCCCCGGGAAAGTTCTCCTGCCACCAGGCGGGCTTGCCCCCGTGTTTGGTCATGAAGTCCAGGCACCAGTCGTCTACCTGCTTTGTCGTCAGCCCGGCCTTTATCCGAGGCAAAATCTCATTGAAAAGGTCTGCCAGAAGATGGCAGCTCTCGCGTATTCCGTTTATCTCTTTCTCATTTTTCAAGCGTATCATATAGCGTTCCTTTTAATGGTTAGAAATATACAACTTTTTCGTTCTTTGTGCAATCACACCCTGCCGGATGCGGAAGCTTCCTGCCCCTGTCCAAAACGCCTGCTTTCTGTTATAATCACGGCATGACGAGCAAGGTTTACATCATCGGACACAGGAACCCCGACACGGACTCCGTTGTCGCGGCAAAGGCATACGCGGAGCTGAAGCAGCTCCTTGGACACGAGGAATACGTGGCAGCGAGGGCGGGGCACCTTGCCCCCCAGACCGAGTACATCTTCAAACGCTTCAAGATGGAGCCGCCGGAGTACATTCCCGACCTGGTCCCCAAAACCGCCTTCTACATGAACGACAAGTTTGTTTCCGTCAGGGAGGACGTGTCCCTCTGGAAGGCCGTGGACAAGATGATAAGCACCAACGCCGCCGTCCTGCCCATCGTCAACGTGGACGGGACGTATCAGGGCATGCTCAACTACAACGCATTCGCGCTCAACTCCTACAAGCTTTTGACCCCCAAGCACGGCGATATCTTTCTGGCCAGCCTGCACCTCATCGAAAAGACGCTGAATGCGACGCCGGTCGTGGAGTTTGACCCGGACGACTACTTCAACTGTTCGATTATGATCGGCGACGATGACATAGGGACATTCGGCAAGCTCCTTGACGAACACCAGAGCGAGAACATTATCGTCATTACCGGCGACCGCGAGGACATCCAGCGGCTGTGCATCGAAAAGAAAGTGAAGGCCCTGATAATCACCAAGGACTACATCGTCAGCAAGGAGCTCCGCGAACTGGCGAAGGAAAACCGGGTCTCGATTATATCCGGTCACGACAGCACCGCGACGACAGCCATGCTCATCGAATACTCATCACCTGTAAGCGCTATGGCGGACAAGCAGTCCAAGCCCGTCCTCGCCAGCGACACCGTGCAGCGGATCCGTCCCCTGCTCGCCCAGAGCCCTTCCCGCTGCCTGCCCGTCGTTGATGACGACTACAAGGTCATCGGAACGATAAGCGAGAGCGACCTTCTGCACGAAGCGAACGTCGAAGTCGTCCTTGTTGATCACAACGAGCCGGGCCAGGCCGTCGAGGGCATAGAGCACTATGTCATCAGGGAAATCATAGACCACCACCGTATCTCTACGTTCAGCACCCGGCAGCCGATTACCTTCATCAACAGGCCGGTCGGATCCACGTCTACGATAATCACGAACCTCTACCACGAAAACCACGTTTCGATTCCCAAGGACATCGCATCCATCCTGCTCTGCGGCATCCTGAGCGACACGCTGATTCTTCAGTCGGCGACGACGACCGAGCTGGACGTTCACACCGCCGAGTACCTGTCCTCCATTACCGAGCTGGACATCAAGGAGCTGGGCAATGACATCATCAGGAGCGGCAGCCACATCGGCAGCCGGAGCGCGGATGACATCATCCGGCAGGACATGAAGGAGTACAGCGAGGGCAAGCTCAAGTACACGGTCAGCCAGATAGAGGTAGACGGCACGCAGGAACTGCTTTCCCGCAAGACGGAATTTCTGGACAAGCTTGAGGCCGTGCGCAGCGGCGGCAAGCTGCTTTTCTCTGCCCTGCTTGTCACCGACATCACCAGGCTGTCCAGCCTCATGCTCATCGCATACGATGCGAAGTTCTCAAGCATGCTGACATTCCCCAAGCAGGAGGACGACGTTTTCTACCTGAAGGACGTGGTCTCCCGCAAGAAGCAGCTCATTCCCCTCCTGAGCGAGCTCGTCGCCAAAGTCGAAGAATAGGGGAAAGCCAAGCGTATCGGCGTGATTCATTCCGCCCCCACCGATTATATTCATTAAAAATCGCTCTGCGGCATGCCCGGAGCGATTTTTTTTTAAAGTTGTTGAATTTACGACATGAAGCCCCCGTTTTCTTCCTGTATATTACGGGTAACAAGACCAATGCAGGAGGAAAAGGAATGAAAATCATCTGACAGGCCCCTTCCCGCAATACCGGAAAAGGAAGGGGCAGAAATGGTCCGCCGCATGCCGCTGTCAGCGGGAACGGCGTGGACTCACCGAAAATGCGGAACACCGGAGCCGGAACAAAACATCATTCATAACGAGGAAGAATACTATGAAACAGAATCTTATAAACATTGAGGACAACACGCCGAAGTCAGGAAAGCTTTCCATTGCCCTGTACCCAAACCAGATGCACAAGACAGGCGGAAAGGTGACCAGCTACTATGCCCGCGTCGTCAACCGCAGGAAGCTCAATATGGAGGATATCTTCAATGACCTGCTTTCCGAGAACGGCAGCATTGACACCGCCCGGATGCGGAAGGCCTGGAACACCGTAATTAACGCAATCGCCATGCGCATAAGCTCGGGCATTTCGGTCGACTTTGGGCTGGGCGTGCTTTCGCCCGCCGTCAGCGGCAGTTTTGCCAGCGAGCAGTCGGAGTTCAACAGGAGCAAACACAGCATTACCGTGCAGTACCGTCCGTCGCAGGACATGAAGAACACCATGTCCTCACTTGAGCCGGTCATCACGCGGGGCAACAGCTGTCGTCCTGAAGTAATCAGGGTATATGATCACGGCTCGCGCTGGGACAGCACGAAGCTGTCGGAAAACGAGAGCCTGGAATCCGGAAAACTGAGCCGGGGTAAGCTGCTTATCATCGAGGGTAAGAAACTGTGCATCGCGGGTGACGAAGGCAAGGTCGGCCTGTTCTTTGACAGCTGCACCGATCCGGACAAATCCATAAAGCTGGGGGCCGCAGACCTTTGCCGAAACCAGCCGACTGTCCTGGAATGCCTCGTTCCGGCGGAACTTGATGAGACTGACACATACAGGCTCCGTGTGGTGACGCAGTACCTCAGCAAGGATAAATGCAGGGAAGAGCATCTGAGCGAGACCTTTCCCACCGTGTTCACCATACAGTAAAAACAACAGGATGTGTTTTAAACACGACTGACCCGTCCCGGATTGCAATGCAGTCCGGGATTTTTTTTTATGCCCGCCGACATCCCCTTTCAAACAACTGATATCAAATTGTAAACAAGCTGGAAATGAACATACAAACATCCGGTATACAAGTCCGGACAATCTGAAAATGTATCTGTGAACGACCGGTATGCACCAGAGAACCAGCTGGAATTCTTCAATAAACTGGCTTGTACGCAACCATGAACCAGCTTGTCACAGGTAGAAAATGAACTTGTACTCAAGATGAAACAAGCGGGGACAGACGATTTTAGCCTTGAAAGTACGGCCTACAGGTCACTGATGAGGGGGGGAGGGCTAACTGTCGGAATCGGTGCACATCATAATAAATCGGATACCTGTGCTTTTTTTTATGGGGATTTTGCAGTGTTTTATCCATTTTTCTATGGGGATTTTGTGGTATTTCGCTTGATTTTCCATGGGGATTTTGTATAATGTCCGTATGAAGCCTTTCAGAAGGAAGATTTACGAGGATTTTCTCAAGTGGAAGTCAAGTTCCGACGGTAAGACTGCCCTCATGGTGGAAGGGGCAAGGCGGATTGGGAAATCCACCGTCGTGGAGGAGTTCGGCAAAAACGAATATAAGTCATACATCTTCATAGACTTTGCTTTCGCATCCCAAAAGGTAAAGGCCCTTTTTGAGGATTTGTCGGATCTGGACTCCTTCTTCCGACTGCTACAATTCTACTGCAAGACAAAGCTCTTCGAGCGCGATTCGCTTATCATTTTCGATGAGGTTCAGAAATTCCCGCTTGCAAGGCAGGCAATCAAGCACCTTGTAGAGGACCACCG
>CADBRC010000188.1 GCA_902796985.1 uncultured Spirochaetaceae bacterium | reverse complement strand
CACCGCGTTCTCGCTCGTCATAAAGGTTCCCTCTACGGTGCCGCTGCCGTCCTCGGATGCGGCGGTCACCTCCATGGAGATGCGGTTGAGGATGACCGAGTGACGGTTGAACCTGTGGTTGACGTACACGTCCTCATTGACGTGGGAGAGGATGCGGCTCTTGTCGCCCTCCCTGAACTTGAATTCGAACTTTACCGGACCACCCGTCCGGTCGTACTGGCCCTCGTCCTGCACGGAGGACCGCAGCATGCTTCCTTCCCCTCCGTCCGTGACAACCGAGGTCTGGGCAGAGGCTGTCAGAATCGGAATAAAAAGCCCCGCAAGCATCCAGGCAAAGGCCTGCGTCCGAAAACCGGCCCCAAAAGTCAATTTCATTTTTAGCATACTGAGCTGTCTCCTCGGCATATCAAAATCATTTTCGGCAATATTGACAGAAACATGCCTCCGTCTCCTAAAACATCTGAGGAAGAAAAATAGTACAAAAAGCACCGGAAGGTTGGATCTCCGACCGGACCCGCATCGCTTTTTGAATATCCACAAGCCCTCCGTATCCTGAAATTACACCATAGGTACATGAAAAACTGCAATGAACTTTTTTCTATAAAAAAATCCCCCAAAAGTATTGACAATTTTGCCTAATAACAGGAAAGTAGCTAATCGGACCTTTTGGTTCCTTACATAACAATCAGAGGAGACGTACTGAAGGTGAATGGAAGTACTGTTTCTATAGACCATGTCAGCAAGCACTTTGGAGATTTCCACGCGCTTGATGATGTGAACTTTACGATAAAGCAGGGGGAGTTCTTCTCCCTGCTCGGGCCTTCAGGATGCGGCAAAACCACTTTGCTCCGCATTATCGCGGGATTCGAGTTCCCGGACGAGGGTACGGTTCTCTTCGATGATACCGACGTGGTTCCCCTGCCGCCAAACAAACGGCAGAGCAACACGATTTTCCAGAACTACGCCCTCTTCCCCCACCTGTCGGTTTATGACAATATCGCCTTTCCCCTTAAGCTCAAGAAACTGGGCAAAGCGGAGATAGACGAGAAGGTGAGCCACTATCTGCACCTGGTGCAGCTGGATGAACATGCCCGTAAAAAGCCCAACCAGCTTTCGGGCGGTCAGAGACAGCGCGTTGCAATCGCCCGCGCCCTCATAAACGAGCCCAAGGTCCTCCTCCTGGACGAGCCGCTTTCCGCCCTTGATGCGAAGCTTCGCTCCAGCCTCCTTCTGGACCTGGATGCCCTGCATGACAAGATAGGAATCACTTTCATCTTCGTCACTCATGACCAGAGCGAAGCCCTCGCGGTCAGTGACAGGATTGCCGTCATGAACTCCGGCCACGTCCTGCAGGTGGGAACGCCCTTCGAGATTTACGAAAGCCCTGCCACGCAGTTCGTCGCGCAGTTCATCGGCGACACCAACCTCTTCGAGAGCAAGGTCGTTGAATGCGTTCCCCATGAGGCTCCCGGTTCCGATCCAGACTACATGGTGACGCTCAATGTCCCCGCGCTGGGCATCCAGGCGCAGCTCAAAAGCGACACGCCCGCAACCCGCGAAGAGGATAAGAACATCCTCGTGACCGACTACGACCATACCAAGCCCGGGCAGGACATCTGCTTCACAATCAGGCCGGAGAAAATCCGGATCACGCTGGAGGAGCCGGATCTGCACGGCCGCAAGGACATCAACGTCTTCAAGGGCGTTGTCGAAGAACCGGTCTACACAGGCTTCCAGTCCAAGTTCTACGTCCGCCTGGAGAACGGTTCCATCATTAAGGTCTTCAAGCAGCACGTCAACTATCTGGACGACGGTCCCGAGATTCAGTGGAAAGATACGGTCTACGTCTCATGGGCTGCCAACGACGGCTACATCGTCGAGGAAATAAACAAATGACGGACAAGAGCGTCAAGTACAAGAAGGCCAACCCCGGCCCCGTCTACGCATGGCCGATGGGCCTGTGGTTCACGGCGTTCTTCGCCGCGCCCCTCGTGATAATCGTTGTCTACTCCTTCCTCAAGAGGGACGTGTACGGCGGTGTCATACGGGAGTTCAGTCTGAAGGCCTACGCCCAGATGTTCACCCCGGCATACGGGATGATTTTCATGAGGACGCTCTGGATTGCCGTAATCTCGACCGTCGTGACGATTGCCATCGCCCTGCCCTGCGGATATGCAATGGCGAGGAGCCGGCACCAGACCCTGCTCTTGATTCTCGTCATCATTCCTTTCCTGACCAACTCCCTCATCCGCATCTTCGCCTGGATGACGAT
>CADBRC010000187.1 GCA_902796985.1 uncultured Spirochaetaceae bacterium | reverse complement strand
GTCGCGACGCTGATGGGCTGCTTCCAGGGCGGCGGCATCCGGGGCAAGATTCAGCTGGGCAGCGCGTGGTGGTTCTGCGACCACATAGAGGGGATGGAGCAGCATCTCAGGACGCTCGGCGCGCTCGGCATGATCCCCGCGTTCGTCGGCATGCTGACCGATAGCCGGAGCTTCCTGTCATACCCCCGTCACGAATACTTCCGCAGGATACTGTGCAACGTGCTCGGCGACTGGGTGGAGCGGGGCCTGTACCCCGCCGACATGGACGGCCTTTCCCAGATCGTCCGCGACATCTCCTTCGGCAACGCGAAGGCTTACTTCGGGTAAAAAAAGGCAGGGTCACATTTTGTGCCCTGCTTTTTTTGTCTTTGTTTTTTTCTTTAGAGTGCGAGCAGGTCCTTCTTGGAAGCGACCGCCGCCGCGCCCGCGCTGTCCGCTATGTCTGCCAAACTCAGCGTTCCCGCCTGCTCCTTTTCCATGCAGGTGGGGGACTTCTTCCATGCGCAGAGGATGCCGCGCGAGGAGTTGACCGTTCCCATGTTCGTTCCCATCAGCGTGCGGGCAATCGAGGCCGCACCTCCCTGGGCACCGTAACCGGGTATAAGGAAGAAGACTTCGGGACACAGGGCGCGGAGCGCGGCGGCATCACCTTCTTCCGTGCAGCCGACGACGGCCCCGACGGGGGAGCAGGTCTGGCCGGGGAATGCTGCCTTGCTCTCTTTCACAAGCCGGTTCAGCTCGGCGGCCACCTTGTCCAGCACCCTGCCGCCTGACTTGAGCTCCTGCTGCTCTATGTCGCTCATGCCGGGATTGCTCGTCCTGAGCAGGACGAAGATGCCCTTGCCTTCCTTCATGCAGAAGTCCGTGAAGGCCGTGAGCGTGTCGAAACCCATGTAGGGGTTCACGGTGATGATGTCGCTTTCAAAGTCCCCGCTGAAGTGCGCGCGCGCGTAGGCGGATGCGGTCGCGGCGATGTCGCCCCGCTTGACGTCGGTGATGCAGACGAGTCCGGACTCGTGCACGGCCTTGAGCGTTTCAGCGTACACGCGCATTCCTTCCAGCCCCATCGCCTCGTAGTAGGCGACCTGCACCTTGAAGCAGCAGGCGCTTTCCCCGCTTTTGACCCGGGCGATTATCTCCTTGTTGTAGGCGAGCACCGCCTGGGCGGGGGAGGAAAAGCCCTTCATCACCGACTGGGGGATGTACGACGGGTCGGTGTCCAGCCCCACGCAGAGGGGGCCGTATTTTGCCGCGAGCGAGCGCAGCCTGTCCATGTTGTGTTCCATACGGCGGCCTCCTTGCGTTTATCTGACGAGCTTGCGGTAGACGGTCTTGTGGGGCCGGTCCGCGTCGTCTCCGAGCTGCTTGCGCCGCCACTCGGCGTAGTCTGACCAGCTGCCTTCAAACCACTGCACCTCGCTGTTGTTTTCGAACGCGAGAATGTGGGTGCAGATGCGGTCCAGAAAGTAGCGGTCGTGGCTGATGACCAGCACGCAGCCTGCGAACTCGTTGATTGCCTGCTCGAGCGAGCGGGTGGTCGCGATGTCCAGGTCGTTGGTCGGCTCGTCAAGCAGCAGGACGTTGCCCGCCTCCTTGAACATCAGGCCCATGTTGAGCCGGTTCTTCTCTCCTCCGGAAAGGACGGAGACCTTCTTGCTCTGCTCCGGCCCGTTGAAGTTGAACCATGAGCAGTAGGCGCGGCTGTTCACCTCGCGGACCGCCCCGTTGACCGGGCGGCCCTTCTCGTCCACCGCGCCGAGCTTCACGAGGTCGGCACCGCCGGAGAGGGTCTCCCAGACCGTCTTGTTCGGGTCCAGCTTGCTGCGCATCTGGTCCACGTAGACCAGCTTGACCGTGGAGCCGATCTTGATGTCGCCGGAGTCGGGCTTCTCCTCGCCCTCGCTGCCGTCGGGGAGCTGGACTTTCTGCCCAGCCGCCGTGGCGAGCATCTTGAAGAGGGTCGTCTTACCCGCGCCGTTCGGCCCGACGATGCCGACGACCGCCCCTGCGGGAATATGGAAGTCCAGGTTCTCGAAGAGCACCCGGTCGTCGAATGACTTGGTGAGCTTTTCCACGTCGATGACGGCGTTGCCCAGGCGGGGGCCGGCGGGTATGGAGATTTCGTTGTCGCGCAGCTTGACCCGCTTGTTCTCTTCGGCAAGCAGCTGCTCGTACTTGGTGATGTGCTCCTTGTGCTTGGCCTGCCGACCCTTGGCGCCGGCATGAATCCACTCAAGCTCCTCCTTCATCTCGCGTGCGCGGACGGAAGCCTGCTTCTCTTCAAGGGCAAGGCGTTTCTCCTTTGCCTCAAGCCAGGCCGTGTAGTTGCCCTTGAAGGGGTAGCCC
>CADBRC010000186.1 GCA_902796985.1 uncultured Spirochaetaceae bacterium | reverse complement strand
CCGTCACTGCCGCTTTTGGGGGCACCGTCACTGCCGCTTTGGGCAGCGGGGGAAGTCGGGGCGGCTCCGGAGGCTTTATGACCGGTACGGCAAGCGGCTTTTTTTCCTCTGCTTTGGGGCTTCCCGGGGGAGACTTCCTGAGGTAGTAGACGGCTCCCGAGTGCAGCTTCTCAAAGGGGGGCAGCCTGCTGTCGATGTTTCCGACCTCGTTTATGGAAAGAATAAGGAGTCCCCCCTCCTTGAGGCTTTTTGACAGCTTGGCGAGAATCCTGAGCCTGACTTCATTCGTGAAGTAGATGAAGACATTCCGCATGAAGATGATGTCCATGCTGCCCTCCTGCACCGGCGGGGCCGACTGGCAGGCGAGGTTGTACTGGAAGATTTTTATCTTCGATATCGTATCCGGAGATATGGTCAGCCTGTCGCCGTCCCAGCTTCCCTCTTTTTCTATGAGCGGGCAGTATTTGCTGCCGTCCGAGCGGAAAGAGTTCCGCATGTATATGCCGGACTTGAATTTGGCGAGTGCGTCCGTATCGATGTCCGAAGCAAAAACCGTAGCAGAAATCCCGCAGTCCTTGGCGAGCGCGAAGATCGAAAGGGGTTCCTCGCCGGTAGAGCATGACGCGCTCCAGATGTTTATTTTGCCGCCCTTGCGGGGCAGGAAGATTTCGTTTTTGAGGAATTCAAACTGCTTTTCCTCACGGAAGAAGTATGTCTCGTTGACTGCGGCGGCGTTGGTCAGGTAGGAAAGCTCCCCGTCGTCTTTCTGGATGAGGGCATTGTATTCCGTGGCGGAGATGTCCATGCCGACTGTCCGCTCCAGAATGAGCTTCTCCATATACTCCCTGTGGGCGTTGGCAACCGTGAGGCCTGAGTGAGCTTCTAGCGTCTGAAAAATCGGGTCCAGCTCCCTGAGCATTTTATCCTACCGCCTTATGTGGCTGACTGCCTCCGAGATGGCATCCGCTATGCCGCCCAGAGGCAGTACTGCATCGGCTGCACCGGCTTCTATGACCGCCTTGGGCATGCCGAACACGATGCAGCTCTGTTCGTCCTGGGCTATCATGTAGCCCCCGGCCCTCTGTATCTCCACAGCACCGTCCGCGCCGTCCCTTCCCATGCCGGTCAGTATGACGGCGAGGGCCTTGTTCCCCAGAAACATCGCCGCACTGAAAAAGAGCTTGTCCACCGAGGGGCGGAGAAAGTGCATGGGCGGGTCGTCCGTGAGCTCCATGATGTAGTCCCTTCCCGCCTTGCTGACAACCAGGTGCTTATCCGCCGGAGCTATGTATGCGTGACCCGGCTCCGGCCGCTCGCCGTTTAATGCGAGGGATACCGTGAAATGGGTCGTGTCGTCCAGCCATTTGACCAGCTGCCTGTCAAACTGCTTGTCTATGTGCTGGGTTATTACGATGGGCAGGGGAAAGTTCTCCGGGAGCTTTTTGAGAATGGCCTGTATTGCGCTTGGCCCTCCGGTTGAGGAGCCGATGAGCAGCATCTCGTAGTCTTTCTTGGGAATGTGGGGAAGGGGAACCGCTCCGGGGGCAGCCGTGCCGGAAGCGTCGAGCGATGCCTCTGCCTTTGCCTTGAGCCCCCCGCTGCGGAGAAAGGGATTGGCCTTCTGCTTGTGGGTCTGGGATATAAGATAGATTTTCTCCCTGAATTCCCTGAGCGTCTCCTGCGTCATGCCGGCGAGGTTAGGCTTCCTGAACACTTCCAGTGCGCCCGCTGAGATGCAGCGGTAACTGTTGTCAATCGTGTCTTCGGTCGTGAACATGACGATGGCTGCGTCGGAGAAGCCGGATATCTTCTTTGTCGCCTCAATGCCGTCCATGACGGGCATGTTTATGTCCATGACGATGAGGTCTATGTTTCCGCCCGAGGCCTTGTCCACGGCTTCCCTGCCGTCCGCTGCCTCACCAGCCAGTTCAAAGCGCTCGTCTTCCTTGAAGACCTGCTTGAGCATGGTCCGTATCAGGGCCGAGTCGTCTACCAAAAGGACCCGT
>CADBRC010000185.1 GCA_902796985.1 uncultured Spirochaetaceae bacterium | reverse complement strand
GGCGAGGATAAGCTTCTTGTAGTCCTCCATCAGGACGGGGGTCTGGGACTGAATTTCGGCCATCGCCTCCTCGTAATGCGGACTACCCGGCTGGCTGTCCAGTATGATGTGCCCCTCCGCCTCAAGGCGGGCGGCGGCCTCCCCCAGGGCATCCAGCCCGGCAAGGCGGGAGGAGGACTTGAGCGCGTGGACTTTCACCGTGTAGTTCTTCCAGTCTCCCTTCTTCATGCAGTGCATGATGGTATCCAGAGTGTCGGGCCCGCTCTCGGCGTACTGCTTGAGAACGTCCTTGCACACGTCTGGGCTGCCGCATGCCTTGAGCGAGCGGGCCATGTCGATTCCGGGCACCCGGGCCAGCCTCTGCAGCACGGGGTCGGAAAGCCTTACGGGCTCCGGCACGGGCCGGGGATTCCCGTCTTTCTCCACCATCCTGACTTTCTGCGGGGGCAGGTAGCCCGCTATCATCTTCTCCAGCTTGACGCTGTTGACCGGCTTGGTCAGGTAGTCGGTGAAGCCCTCCCGCATGTACATCTCCCTCGCGCCGGAGATCGCGTTGGCGGTCAGCGCGACGGCGGGAACGCCCTTGCAGCGGTTGGGCTCCAGCTGCTCCAGCGCGTGCAGGGTCTCTATTCCGTCCATCGTCGGCATCATGTGGTCTATGAAGAGGATGTCGTAGTAGTTGTCCGTGCAGAGCTTGAGCGCCTCCACCCCGCTTGAGGCCGTGTCTATCTGCACCTGGGTCTCCTTCAGGAGGCCCTTGAAGACCGTCAGGTTCATCGCCGTGTCGTCCACGCAGAGGATGCGGGCGTCCGGCGCGGTAAAGCTCGCCCGGTAGCCGGAGGCCGCCTCCGCGCTCTTCCGGTAAATCTCAGCGAAGTCCCCGACACCCTCCCCGGATATGACCCGCTGGATGACCCGGAAGGAGAAGTCCGAGCCCTTGCCGTAAGTGCTTTTCACCTCCAGCTGTGTGCCCATCATGGCGAGCAGGTTCTGAACGATGTTCATGCCCAGGCCCGTCCCCTCGATCGTCCGGTTGCGCTTCTCCTCGATCCTCTGGAAGGCGGTGAAGAGCTTGGGCAGGTCCTCTTCCTTGATTCCGATTCCCGTGTCGGTGACCCTCGCCTTGAGCATGATGAAGCGGTCGCTCCCGCTCTTGTCCCCTCCCAGCACGGCGAAACCCTCGCCCCTCAGGTCAGCGGCGGAAGGCTCCTCCCAGCCTATTTCCATCGTGACGCTGCCCTCGCGGGTATACTTGACCGCGTTGGTCAGGATGTTCAAAATGCACTGCTTTATGCGGACCTCGTCGCCGAAGAGGATGCGGGGGGTATCCGGCATGACGTTGACGACGAGCTTGAGCCCCTTGTCCTCGGCGCGGGAGCCTATCATGTTGACCAGATCATTCACCATGGAACCAAGGTCATACTCGGCGTTTATCAGCTCCAGCTTGCCGGATTCGATTTTAGAGAAGTCCAAAATGTCGTTTATAAGGCTCAGGAGGGAGCGGCCCGCGCTCTTGATGTCCGCCGCGTAGCGGATGACATGCTCCTCGTCGCTCTCGCGCAGGATCATCTCGTCCAGGCCCAGGACGGCGTTGATCGGGGTGCGGATCTCGTGGCTCATCGAGGACAGGAACGAGGTCTTGGCCTGGTTGGCGGCCTTCTCCACCTTGACCTCCTCGCGCAGCCGCTGCTCCCGCTCCAGGCTCCCGATGTAGTCGGTCAGCCGGGATGCGGTGGACTTCAGCTCCTCGTACAAATCCCCTATCTCGTCGTTCGTCCGTATGTTCAGGGCTGAGATGTCGGCGACGGCCGCCTCGCCCTCCGCGCCCCCGATCGTGCTGCGGGTAAAGGACTTCAGCCATGTGGACATAAGGCGGACCGGGGTGGCTATCTGCGAGACGGCGAAGTAGCGCGTGATGAGGATGATCGGAACCGAAAAGTTCAGAAGGCTCAGGAGCATGGCGAAGTTCGTCTGCACGAGGGATTCCGTTATGAACATCTGTGGCAGGGGGGCCCCCCTGGTCAGCCTGTCCGCGCTCTTGTTGAACTGAATGAATGCGAACACCATAGCCGCGTTGCAGAGGATCAGGGCCTCGGCGACGATCAGGATCGTCATCTTGTTCTTGACTCCGATGCGGAGCCGGCCCTTGCCGACCCTGCGCGGCCCCCTGTCCTCCGTAAAGATGTCGTTGCCGTAGAAAAGCGAGCGGACTTTTGCAGGGGCGTAGTTGAAGAATAAGTAGCAGCCCGCGACGACCGCGCAGATATAGAGAAGGGACGTGAATTTCAGGTCTATGTTGAAGACCAGCTCATCCTCTATCTTATACGCGCTCCCATAGGCTACGCTGACGAGGGCGAAGGACATGTCGATCAGAAGGGAGAAAAGCGGAATCGTCAGCAGGGTTTTTATGCGGCTCTTGTACCAGCCCCTCTTCAGGGGAAGGGCGGCTATCATCGCGCTCGTCAAAATTACGAAGAGGCCGAAGGTGGAGTTTATGTCCCAGTTGCCGAATGCCCTGTAGATGAACAGGATGAGCTCCATCAGGGAGGCCGTGAGAGGGCCGCAGAGGGAGGAGAGGAACATCGTTATGACCACGGCCCAGTTCCTCTTGGACGCGCTGAATCCGTCCAGGTCGCCGATTCCCTGCAGGAGGAAAGTCATGGCCAGAAGCGATGCGGAGAGGCAGATTATGTTCACCAGCAGGCGTTTGTTCCTGCCCTTGTCCAGAAAGATGTTGTCCATGGTCTTTCCATTATATCATACCGGCAGGATTTTTTACAGGGGGGTATCCCCGCAAGGACTACAGGGCGTCCATCAGCGCGAGAATCAGCAGCTTGTACTCCTCCAGCAGGACAGGGGTCTTTGACTGGATTTCAGCCATCGCCTCCTCGTAGTGGGGACTGCCGGGCTGGCTGTCCAGTACGATGTGCGCCGACTCCTCCAGATGTGCTGCCGACTCGGACAGCGCATCCAGCCCCGCGAGCCGGGAGGAGGACTTGAGCGCGTGAACCTTGACCGTGTAGTTCTTCCAGTCTTCCTTCTTCATGCAGTGGACTATCGTGTCCAGCGTATCAGGCCCGCTCTCGGCATACTGTTTGAGTACGTCCGTGCACACGTCCGGGCTGCCGCATGCGGCGAGCGACCGCGCTATGTCCAGCCCCGGCACAAGGGACAGCCGCTGCAGCACCGGATCGGTAAGCCTGACGGGCTCCGCAGCAGACTGAACCTGCACTTCCGCCGGCTCCGACCGGAGTACTTTCTCCGGGGGCAGGTACAGGGCAATCATCTTCTCCAGCTTGACGCTGTTGACCGGCTTCGTCAGATAATCGGTAAAGCCTTCCCGTATGTATGTCTCCCGTGCGCCGGAAATCGCATTGGCCGTCAGTGCAATAACCGGTACGCCCCTGCACTGATTGGGCTCCAGCTGCTCCAGCGCGTGCAGGGTCTCTATGCCGTCCATCGTCGGCATCATGTGGTCGATGAACAGGATGTCATAGTGCTTCTCGCTGCAGAGCTTGAGTGCCTCCACCCCGCTTGAGGCCGTATCAATCTGCACATAGGTCTCCTTAAGCAGGCCCCTGAAGACCGTCAGGTTCATCGCCGTGTCGTCTACGCAGAGAATGCGGGCATCCGGCGCAGTGAAGCTCGCGTGGTAGCTTGCCGCCGACTCCATGCTCTTCCGGTAAATCTCCGCGAAGTCGCCCACGCCCTCATCCGTGATGACCCGCTGTATGACCTTGAAGGAGAAGTCCGAACCCTCGCCGTAAACGCTCCTGACCTCCAGACAGGTCCCCATCATGGCAAGAAGGTTCTTCACGATGTTCATTCCCAGGCCCGTTCCCTCAATCGTCCTGTTGCGCTTCTCCTCTATGCGCTCGAAGGCCGTAAAGAGCTTGGGCAAATCCTCTTCCTTTATGCCGATTCCCGTATCCACAACCCTGGCCCGGAGCATGATGAAGCGGTCACTGCCGGTTTTGTCACCGCCCAGCGCAGCAAAGCCCTCGCCCCGCAGGTCCCCGGCGGAAGCTTCCTCCCAGCCTATCTCCATCGTAACGCTGCCCTCGCGCGTGTACTTGACTGCGTTGGTCAGTATGTTCAGGATGCACTGCTTTATGCGCACCTCGTCGCCGTAGAGGACGCGGGGCGTAGAAGGGGTAACGTTGACCGTGAACTTGAGCCCCTTCTCCTCGGCGCGGGAACTGATCATGTTGACCAGATCGTTCACCATGGAACCAAGGTCATACTCCGCATTGATGAGCTCCAGCTTGCCGGATTCGATTTTGGAGAAGTCGAGGATGTCGTTTATGAGGTTCAGGAGCGAGCGGCCCGCACTCTTGATGTCCGCCGCATACCTGATGATGTGCTCCTCGTCGCTCTCGCGCAGGATCATCTCGTCCAGCCCCAGCACGGCGTTAATCGGGGTACGGATCTCGTGGCTCATTGAGGACAGGAAGGATGTCTTGGCCTTGTTCGCCGCCATCTCCACCTGTATCTTATCCTTGAGCTTCTGCTCCCGCTCCTGGCTCTCGATGTAGGCTTCCATCTGCCCCGTAGCGAATTTGAGCTCGCCGTACAGATCCTCTATCTCGTCTCCGGTCTTTATGTCCAGCCTGTTGATGTCGACGCTCTTTCCGCCCCCGCCCTCAATCAGGCTCTCGGAGAAGCTCTTCATTCCCGTGGACATGAGGCGGATGGGGGCGGCAATGCGGTTTATGGCGAAGGAATTGGCAAAGAGGATTATGGGGACGGAGAAGTTCATCAGGCTGAGCAGCAGGGAAAAGTACGTCCGCATCAGGGCATCCGATATGAACATCTTCGGCAGGGGGGAACCTTTCGGCAGCCTGCCCGCGCTCTCGCTGAACAGCATGAAGGTAAACACCAGGGCTGCCAGGCACAGGATGACCGCCTCAAAAAGGATGAGCCCCGTGACCTTGTCCTTTATGCTGAGCCGCCGCTTCCTGTTCCCCGGAGACCTGTCCATCCTGTTGATGAGGAAGTAGCGGTAGCCGGAGGATATGCCCTTCACGGACTCGGGTGCGTAATTGAAGAAGGCATAGCATAATGCCGCAATCAGCACTGCGAACGGCAGGAAGTTGCCCAGATACTTGAACTGAGTGCCCGGCGCAAAGCTCATCCGTGAGCCCAGCCCGTAGGCAAGCCGTATCAGGAAGTTCGATATGTTTATGCTCAGGCAGAAGAAGGGGATGGAGAGCAGGCTCTTAAGCCTGCTCCTGTACCAGCCCTGCCTGACGGGGACATAGGCAGTGAGGGCGCAGGACAGGATGACGAAGAGGCCGAGTGTCCCGCGGATGTTCCACTTGATGAACGCCGTATGCAGGAACATGACCAGTTCCATCAGGACGGCGGTGAGCGGCCCGCAGAACGAGGACAGCAGCATCGTCAGGACCAGCATCAGGTTGTTCTGCAGGGCGGAGCTCCGGGATGTGCCCGCCCCCAGGAAGAACATCATGTTGATGATCAGGAGGGTCAGAACCATGCAGACCATGTTTACGAGGAATCGTTTGTTTCTGCCTTTGTCCGAGAAGATGTTGTCCATAGCCACTTCATATTATACCATACCCCGGGGCAATTTCACAGAGAAAATCGGGCTCTGGCAACAAAAGACTTTGTATGCTATGATGGCGGGGAGGTGGCTATGAAGGAATATACGTACAAGACGACCGGGACCTGCGCAAAGGTCATACACTTTACCAAGACCGACGACGGCAAGATAACGGGCGTGAGCTTCGAGGGCGGCTGCAACGGAAACCTGAAGGCGGTCTCCAGGCTGGTGGACGGCATGACGGCGCAAGAGATAAACGGCATCCTTGCGGGGAACCTCTGCGGCAACAAGGGAACCAGCTGCGCCGACCAGCTGGCAAAGGCCGTCATGACGGCGGACTAGGGGCAATCATCATGGCTTTGTTAGGTAACAGCAGCGAGAGCCCGGAAGAAGCCCAGCAGCGCTTCCGCAAAGAATTCGGTGCAAAGGTCCGCGACGAGGTGGAAGCCATCGAATTTGCGGAGCTCCGTGCGGACGGAAGCGTATACCAGGACCTGAATCTGAAAAGCTACCGCACGAGCGTCTGGGGGCTTATCGTATTCTGCAAGGAGTCGGTCTGGTACTACGTCGCGGAGCAGGAGTCCTACCTGTCCTTCTTCATGAAGGGGGCGGGGAAGACCGAAGAAAGAATCGTCTCCCTGTCCGGCCTGTCGGACATATCCTTCTCCCTGCCCCACAGGAGCTTCTTTTCCTTCCTGAATCCGGAGCTGGCCCGTTCCATAAACGCCAGCTACACAAACCTGAACGGCGACAGGCGCGAGTTTGTCCTTATACTGAACAGAAAGGCTGACGGCATTTTCCGCCGGCTGGCAGGAGAAACCGGCACAGGCGGCCCGGAAGCACAGACCGCGGCGGGCAGCATGACTCCGGGACAGACCGCAGCGGGCAGCGGCTCCCGCAGCAATACGCAGGATACACGACCCTTCCGGCAGGAGACGGACGACCCCTTCGGCGCCTACTACCTTCCTTCCGGAATCGGCAGGTTCGATGCACAGATGAGGTTCATTGCGGAAATCGACAAGATGACGGGCATACTCAGGCAGACCCTGCTCATCGACGGCAGCCGCAGGGAGAACGATGCGGAGCACTCCTGGCAGCTCGCAGTGATGGCGCAGCTGCTCGCCGAATACGCCAAGGACGCTCCCGATGTCTCACGGGCAATCAAGATGGTCACGGTGCACGACCTGATCGAGATTTACGCGGGCGACACATACGCCTACGACGAGGAAGGGGCAAAGAGCAAGCAGGAGCGGGAGAAGGCCGCGGCGGACAGGCTGTTCGGCATACTGCCCTCGGATCAGGGGGCGGAGATCCGCACACTCTGGGAAGAATTCGACAGGCGCGAGACCGCCGATGCGCGTTATGCGGCATGCCTTGACTGCCTGCAGCCCTTCTTCCACAATACGCTGACCTTGGGCCACTCGTGGATGGACCATAAGACGCGGAAGTCTCAGGTGCTGGGGCGGCAGTCGGTAATCCGGGACAACATGCCCTCCGTCTGGCCCTGGCTCGTCAAGAACATCGACAATGCCGTCCAGAAGGGCTGGCTCATAGACGGCTAGGAGGGGATATGTTTGAGGTACGGGTAGAGGCCTCGTTCAGCGCAGACCATTTTCTGCAGGACTACCACGGCAAGTGCGAACGGCTGCACGGCCACAACTACAAGGTGTTCGCCCATGCGAAGGGCAGCCGGCTTGATCCCGGCGGCATGCTGCTGGACTTTTCGGAACTCAAAAAGGCCCTCCGCTCCGTCTGCGAGGAGCTGGACCACAGGAACCTGAACGACTTCGATTTCTTCGCCCAGAACCCGAGCGCAGAACGGATAGCCATGTACATATACGACGGCATCATCAGGCAGCTTCCCGCACTGGGGAAAGACAGCGGGGGGAACGCCCGGCTCAGCGCGATCGACGTGTTCGAGACGGACACGAGCCGGGCCAGGTACTGCCCGGACTAAGTTCTGATCAGGTCTTTGACCACCTCGCCCGCAATGAGCAGGCCGGCTGCCGGGGGCACAAAGGCCGTGCTGCCCGGGACGACCTTGCCGCCGTCCGCCGGAGCGGAAACCTGCAGGGGAGGCTCGTCGGAGTAGACGACCTTGAGGGACTTCACCCCCAGCTTCTTGAGCCGCTGGCGCATCACGCGGGCAAGGGGACAGACGGATGTGGCGTATATGTCCGTGACCTTGAAGCGGTTGGCCTCAAGCTTGTTGCCTGCCCCCATCGAGCTGATGATCCTCACGCCCAGCGACTGGGCCAGCAAAATCAGGGCAACCTTGGAGGAAACGCTGTCTATCGCGTCAACGACGTAATCACAGGAGGCCAGGTCGAATTCCCCCTGATTCTCCTCAGAAAAGAATTCCTTCCTCGCGTCCACCCGGACGGCGGGATTTATGTCCTTCATGCGGGAGGCCATCAGATCGACCTTGTACTGGCCGACAGTCCGCCCGGTTGCAATAATCTGCCGGTTGATGTTGGACAGGCTCACCACATCATTGTCCACGAGCATGAAGCTGCCCACCCCGCTCCTTGCCAGCGACTCGCACACGTAGCCTCCCACCCCGCCGACACCGAACACGGCGACACGGGATGATGCGAGGCGGTCCAGCGCATCGCTGCCGACAAGAAGCCCCAGGCGGGAAAAACGTTCGTCAGCCATCACCCGCCTCAGTAGTAGCAGGGCTGAATCTGCCCCTCCTGGCTGTAGTCCACGAAGCCCGGGATGTTCTTAGCCAGCTTCTGCATCCGCTGGTCGGTGGAGGCAATCACGTCCGCGATGGACTTGAGCTCCTCGTCAATTCCCGGCTGCATGGCAAAGTCCTTCTTGTAGTGCAGCTGGTGCTCCAGACTTGCCCAGAAGTCCATCGCAATCGTGCGTATCTGGATTTCCACCGGAATCTCCCGCTTCTGGTCGCTGAAGTAGATGGTGACCTTGACAATCACGTGCAGGCTCCGGTAGCCGCTCTCCTTAGGGTGACGGATATAGTCCTTCAGCTCCACCAGGGTGATGTCGTCCTGCTGAAGCAGCATCTGCATGACCCGGTACACGTCGCTGATGAAGGGACAGGTCACCCGGATGCCCGCAATGTCATAGAGCTTGTTGACCATGTTGTCCATCGTCACGCTCTGTCCCTTGCGCTGAAGCTTCTCCGCTATGCTCATCGGGTCTTTGACCCGGCTCGTAATCGTACTTATGGGGTTGCGGGAGTGTGCGCTCTCGAACTCGTCCTCTATAATCTCAAACTTTGTCTTTATCTGCTTTATGCCGCTCTCATAGAACATAAGCAGCTGCTGGAATTCCATGGCGGTGTGAAGGATTTCGCTCGGATCCACCAGAAAGTTCTGATTGTCGCTGGCAAGCGTTTTCAATACAAGTTCTTGATCCATATTGTATATTAAACAACCGTAGTTACGGACAGGTTATTTAAAATTGCGTTATTTGCAGCACGGAGGCCGGAAATGCAGACCGGAATACAAGCCTTGAATAATACGGCGTTCACGAATAAAATAGGGCATTGTTCCCAGAGGAGAAAGGTAATGGATGAAAAAGAAAAAAACAGGAAGCACTACATAGACCTCATGCGCGGCATAGCGGCAATACTGGTCGTCATACAGCATACGTTCATCACGAATGCAGAAAGCAAAGGCGGAGTTTTCATATCCTGGTTCCATAATCCCGTCTTTTTCATCGCAAGCGGAATACTCCTGTACGGCTCGCTTCAAAGACAGAAAGACACCGGCACACTCAGGCTGTACCTCAAGCAGGCACTCTCACTGCTTGTACCGTTCATCATCTGGAACATAATAGACGCGCTGATATGCGTCGCCTTCAAGAAGCCCCTGTTTTCACTGGCAAGCAATGCCGCATGGTTCCTGGCAGTCCTTTTCTTTGCCCATTGTTTCATAATAACCATAAGGAAAGTCACCAGTCCGGCCGCAATACTGGCGATATTCGTCCTTCTCCTTGCCGGAATGGCAGTCAGTACATTCTTCGCATCTTTTATCGCCAAGGTACTCACGTTCACATGCATCGTCTACCTGGGCTACAACATCGAGCGGTTCCAGATTTCCCAAAAAGTAAGCATAACGTTGAACATCCTCCTGCTGGCTGCGGTCGGAGGTGTCGCAGCGTTCGTCATACTGCAGCAATTCACGGTAGCAGACGGAATTACGACCGGATACCGCCTCCTGATCAACATGCTGGCCATTATACTGAGCGCGAGCCTCATGCTCTTCAGCATGCGGAACATCTACGGCCTGCTGGCAAAAATCCCCGCCACGCCGTTCTTCTGCCTTCTCGGCCAGTACACGATGCAACTGTACCTCCTGCCCTTTCCCCTGTGTTCAGTGGCAGGCCTGTTTTTCAGCAGTCCCTGGCTGATGTTCCTGCTAAGCATATTCGGTTCCTTACTGATAGGCATACTGATAAAGAATACAATTATCGACAAGATTCTGTTCCGCCCGGCACGGCTGTTTGCAAAAAAATAACGGGGCTGCCGCCCCTAGAAACCCCGGATGCAGACAGGCTTCCACCGGGAGCCGCTGAGATCTTCCGGGGTCTTAGGGAACTTTCCTCCCGAAGACAAAAGAAAAACGTCGGTGGCTTCCGCCACCGGCCACCCTGAAGAAGACAAAAGAAAAGCGTCGGTGGCTTCCGCCACCTCACGCACTTTTTTCTCTCCTCCGGAGAAAAAAAAGTGCCGGCAGCCACCTACTTTCCCCCGTTAGGAGTATCATCGGCGCAGGGGAGCTTGACTTCCGTGTTCGGAATGGGAACGGGTATTTC
>CADBRC010000184.1 GCA_902796985.1 uncultured Spirochaetaceae bacterium | reverse complement strand
CCGTGGAAACACGGTTGTCGTAGAGAACGATGATATCCGTGCGTATGACGGCTGCGCAGTTGAAGTCCGGCTCTTGGACAAAAAGCCGATGACCTATGAGGATGCCTGCCGGGAGCTTATGGAACTCAAAGGCTCCGGCATCTGGGAAGGTAATCTTGACGAGGACACAGGTGTATAAAGCACCCCCGTTATTCTCCCATATAGATGACGTTTGCCTCTGTAACCTGTTTCAGCTGGTAGTCATTCGTATAAAAGCAATTGCACCCACAATCGATGCTTGTCGCAAGCTGGATTGAATCACCGAGCTTTATGCCCGGGTATCGTGCGCGGATTTTTGCGGATTCCTCTGCTATCTGCTCGGTCACAAAACACTTGAGGACGTTCAAATTCCGCAAAAACGAACGGTAACTTGCAATCCCCTCAACATCAGTAGTTTTATAGGGCCTGACAAGATATTCCGCATCAGTAATCGTAGAGGTATAAAACTCGGCTTCATCCATGATTGCGTCAGCAAGAAACTCCCGCACAACGCTGGCATACGGCTGCTCGTTCTCCAAGAAGTAGATAATCGGATTCGTATCAAGAAAAATGCGCTTAAACATTTTCCCGGTATTCTCCCCTGAGCTGCCGCTGATATTCGAGGACATCAACCCCGTGCCAGGCATGCGATGTGCCCATCATGGACTGAAGCATGGCGACAACCTCATCCCGGCTTCGTTTTACCGGAGTACTTGAGGCCGTGCGTTTCGCGGCGAGCCGGAAGACGAGCTGGTTGACTTCCATCTGGCTTTGGCTGTCCAGGCTTTCATACGCCACTGCTATGTCTGACATCGTTTACCTCCTGCCAAGAGTATAGCACAGGCGGAAAGGTCTGTACACCCTTGGAACAGTAACCAGCCCCTCCTGCGGTACCTGCCCTCCGAAAGCAGGTACGCGGGAACCGCCAGCGTAGCGTCAAGGCCCTGTGTTTTCATTGCCCATCTTGTAATAAAGCCCGTTTTGCAGTAAAATATCCCTTACTATGGAAAAATTGAGGATACTTCTGGCGAAGGGCAGGATCTACGAGTCGGTTTACGAGCTTCTCAGCGACGTTGGAATCACGATGCACCTCCCTGACAGGACCTACTTCCCCCTGACGAACCAGAAGGACCTTTCCTTCCAGGTGGTCAAGCCCCAGATTGTCGGCGCACTGCTCGCCGCAGGAAGGGCCGACGTCGGCTTCTCCGGCAAGGACTGGGTCTACGAGAACGGAGTGCAGGACCAGGTGGAAGAGGTCATGGACCTGGGATTCGACCCCGTGCGCATCGTCGCCGCCATTCCCGACGGCCAGACCCTCGACGGCATCCTCTCCAAGCCCGTCACGATAGCAACGGAGTACCAGAACCTCAGCACCAAGTGGGCCGCTTCCCGCAGGATTCAGGCGACGATCTTCCGCACCTGGGGAACGAGCGAAGGCTTCGTTCAGGACAGGCCCGAGTCCATTGCGCAGATCCTCATCGACAATACGAGCACGGGTTCATCCCTGCACGCCAACCACCTGCAGATTACCGACACGCTGATGGAGTCCTCCACCCGCCTCTACGCGAGCAAGGCCGCCATGCGCGACCCGGACGCATGCAGGAAAATCATGGAGCTCAAGATGCTCTTTGAGGCAGTCCTCGCCGCCCGCGACCGCGTGATGCTGGAGATGAACGTCGCCTCCGACAAATTCGACCAGCTCGTAAAGGGCCTCCCCTCCATGAAGAGCCCGACGGTCAGCCCCCTCTTCGGCGGCGACGGCTACGCGGTCAAGATTGCAGTGAAGAAGGGCGACGTGCCGACCCTGCTGCCCCGGCTCCAGTCGCTCGGCGCGACCGACATCGTGGAGTACGAACTCCGCAAGGTCATGCTGTAAGCCCGGCCATACAGTCCATACATCCGCATTTCCGGGGGGAGCCGGAGTCAGTATCTCCGCCCGCCCCGGCAGCCCGGCAAACTCCCTTTGACATATCCGCCGTCCTGCGTTATACTGTTTCCAACAACAGAAACATAAAAAGGATATATCGATGGCAACAAAAAACATTCCCTACAAGATTTTCCTGTCGGAGGACGAACTGCCCAAACAGTGGTACAACGTCCGCGCCGACATGACGAACAAGCCCGCCCCCCTCCTGAATCCGGCGACCCACCAGCCCTGCACGGCCGCCGAGCTGGAGCAGGTCTTCTGCTCCGAGCTGGTCAAACAGGAGCTGAACACGACGGACGCATACATAGACATTCCGCAGGAGATACTGGACTTCTACAAGATGTACAGGCCCTCCCCTCTCGTCCGCGCCTACTGCCTGGAAAAGAAGCTCGGCACGCCCGCGAAAATCTACTATAAATTCGAGGGACAGAACACCTCCGGCAGCCACAAGCTCAACTCCGCGATTGCCCAGGCCTACTATGCCAAAAAGCAGGGGCTCAAGGGCGTAACGACCGAGACCGGAGCGGGCCAGTGGGGTACCGCCGTGTCCATGGCATGCGCCTACCTGGGCCTGGACTGCATCGTCTATCAGGTGCGCTGCTCCTACGAGCAGAAGCCGCAGCGGCGCGAGGTCATCCGCACCTACGGCGGCAAGGCCATTCCCTCCCCCAGCATGGAGACCGAGGTCGGCCGCAAGATGAACGAGGAGTTCCCCGGCTGCACGGGTTCGCTCGGCTGCGCGATAAGCGAGGCCGTCGAGACCGCCGTCAAGACCCCCGGCTACCGCTACGTCCTCGGCAGCGTGCTGAACCAGGTCCTCCTGCACCAGACGGTCATCGGCCTTGAAACCAAGGCGGCGCTGGACAAGTATGGAATCAAGCCCGACATGATAATCGGATGCGCGGGAGGCGGCTCAAATCTGGGCGGCCTCGTGTCCCCCTTCATGGGCGAGAAGCTCCGCGGCGAGGCGGACTACCGGATCATCGCCGTCGAACCCGCAAGCTGCCCGAGTCTGACGAGGGGCGTGTTCGCCTACGACTTCTGCGACACCGGCAAAGTCTGCCCCCTCCAGAAGATGTACACGCTCGGAAGCCAGTTCATGCCGAGCCCCAACCACGCGGGCGGCCTCCGCTACCATGGAATGAGCGGCATCCTGAGCCAGCTCTACCACGACGGCTACATGGAGGCGCGGAGCGTGGAGCAGACCGCCGTCTTCGAGGCCGCCGAGCTCTTCTGCCGGGTGGAAGGAACCCTCCCCGCCCCGGAAAGCAGCCATGCAATCAGGGTCGCGATTGACGAAGCCCTCAAGTGCAAGGAGACCGGAGAGGCCAAGACAATCCTCTTCGGCCTGACCGG